>NZ_PTQW01000038.1 GCF_004343725.1 Treponema sp. J25 | reverse complement strand
ACACCCTCGCTCCCGGCTCCTATTAATCAGCCCCAACGGGGTCATGGCAGCGGGTACGATTGTTTCAGACAAAGCAATTGAATAAAATTACTGAATTTGGAAGCGATTCGCTGTACCAGAGGATTACGGAAAGTATTCTTGTAATTAAAGAAAAAATTATTTTAATTATGAGGGATATTTTCGGTGTTACAGTTACAGCAATTGTTTGCTTTATAATTATAATAAAGACGGATGTTTTTATACCGTTTCTTTTTATCACAGTATATATACCTTACATCTTAATAAGAAGATACCTTTTCAGCAAGAAAGGGTATAGTTTTGATTTGCAGGCAGAATCGAACAGGAAAATCCTTCAGTTGATAAAAGAGAATATACAAGGGATACGGTTAATAAAAGTTCATAACTGTGAGGCAAAAGAAATAGAGAGGCTGAAGGAGAAACAGCAAGAGAATATCGATATACAGATTAATCATATAAATTTTTTCAGCCAATTGGTCATACTTAATATAATTATGAACCTGGTACCTGAAGGTATTGTGTATGGATATTTGGGTTATAAGGTTTTACTGGGGCATAGCTCAATCGGAAGTGTAATAATGATGGTAGGGCTTTTATCCCAAGTTCGCAACTTCATATGGCAGGTTTCGCGTTTCAGTATAATGATGCATGAGTACAAAACACACCTTAAAAGAGTGTATGAACTTGAAGAATTGCAGGATGAACCGTATATAAACAATGAAGACAAGATAAATGATCATTCAATATCAGGTGAGGTGGATTTTGAGAATATAAGCTTTGGATACAACGGTATACCGGTATTGAAGGACTTTACTTTGAAAATAAAAAAGGGTCAATCGGTAGGTATTGTAGGTCTGAGTGGTGTTGGAAAGACAACGCTTGCAAATCTGCTTATGGGTATAATAGCTCCAATGGAAGGTGAAATCAGAATTGATAACATACCTTTAAGTCAGATTAATTTGGAAAAATTCAGGCAAAGCGTATTTTATATAACCCAACAGCCTTATATGCTTAATGATACAATCAGAGCAAATATTTGTTACGGACTTGACGATGTCGATGAAAAAGAAGTTTGGAAAGCGGTAGAAAACGTAGACATGCTTGAATTTGTAAAAGGTTTGAAAGAGCAATTGGATACAGTGATTGGGGAACGGGGAATACAATTGTCAGGTGGACAGAAGCAAAGGATGTCTATCGCAAGAATTTTCCTGAGGAAACCTAAAATCCTTATTTTAGATGAAGCCACCGCTTCATTGGATCTTGAATCAGAATATAAAGTACAGAAAACATTTGAAAAATTGCAGAAAGGCGTTACCAGTATTATTATTGCTCACCGGTTGGCAACATTGACAAAAGTTGACAATATTGTTGTAATTAAAGACGGTGGAATAATCGAACAGGGTTCACATATGGAACTGTTGCAAAAAAAAGGATATTATTATCAACTTTATATGGAGCAGTATAATATAGAAAGTTTAAGTAGTTCAAAGTAAGGAGCTTGCTTTATGAAAAGGGCGTTGGTTGCAAGAATAATTTTGTGCATAATATTATTTCAGATTGTTTCACTTTCATATCCGCTGCTTACGGGTTTGCTTGTAGACCGGCTTGTGAAAAAGGAATGGAACTTGTATATCTACTGTTTGACAGCAGTGTTATTCATTCCGTTTGCCCAGGGGTTTTTAGAGTGGAGGAAAGCACGGGGACTTACTGTTTGGAGTGAGCAGAATGCTGCGCAATTAAGATTAAAATTAATCAGCAAACTGTTCAATGTTCCTATTCATTATTTTTCATTTTCTAAAACAGGTGAGATTATAACAAGATGCACGGATGACGTTAAGCAGTTTATACATTATCAAAACATGAAATTTCAAGCCTTTGAAAAACTGCTGATACTTGTTTTCGTCGGAGCGGTACTGGGTTATAAAAATATAATGTTTATGTTATTTGTATTTGTGTGTGGTTTGCTGTATGTAATTCAATCGAAAAAGATATCTCCCATGATTTCTAAATTATACAGAAAATCAATAACAACCCGTGAGAAATTTAATGAGTTCATTCGCGAACGCATACAAATATTAAGTTTAACCAGACTTTCGGGTTGTTCGGAGTGGGAGTGCGAAAAACTGAAAAAATTACTTGACGAAGAATTTGCAACCGAGACGAAAAATGCTACGATTACCTTTATCAATGATTTTGTTTCTTCATTGGTTCGATCAATAATAAGCGGTGCTTTGTATTTATATGCGGGATGGCTGCTTGTAAATGACCGTATCAGTTTAGGGGACTTGGTTGCAGCATTGGCCTATTATTTTCCGCTCATTGAGGTTTTGAACAGTTACAGTACTTTTGTACAGGATTTTAAAAAGTTTAAAATTTCAAAAGAACGTGTTGATGAAATACTGAATATTGATGAGGATGACTATCAAGCAGGAGAAAAAAACATTCCCCGTGTTGAAAAAATCAGCTTCCAAAATATATCATTTAATTATCCGAACAGAAGCAGTGTTCTTAAAGATATATCCTTCACTTTGGAGAAAGGAAAGGTAACAGCACTGGTGGGTGTCAGTGGAGGGGGAAAAACAACCTTGTGTGAGTTGCTTTTAAAATTTTATAAACCGTGTTCCGGTAAAATATTGATAAATGACAGCATTGATCTGGCAAAGCTGGATGGAGGCTTATGGAGGGAATCAATAAGTTATGCCCCTCAGAATAGTTTCTTCTTTTCCGATTCAATTTCCGCAAATTTGTTATACGGTTCCCAAAAAGGTTCAAAAGACAGGATGATGGAGTTGACTAAAAGGCTTGAACTCGATAATGTTATAACAAGCCGTGAAAACGGTTATGAAACGCAGATTAACAATGATTTTATCACATTTTCGGGAGGCCAGAAGCAGAGGCTTTCCCTGGTCAGAGCAATGATTCCGGAAAAGCCTGATGTCTTAATCCTGGATGAACCTACATCTGCACTCGACTATATATCGGAAAAAGCAGTTATGAAACTAATTTTTGAGTTTAAAGAAGACACAGCAGTTTTAATAATAGCCCATAGACTGTCTACAATTATTAATGCAGATTTGATTCTGGTTCTTAAAGACGGAATGATTGTTGAAAAAGGCAGACATGAGGAATTATTAAAGCTAAAAGGCGAGTACTACAATCTTTACAAGCATGAATTGATCCACAAAAAAGAGGTGGAAAATGTTGTATAAAAGCAGTACATATTTTGCTGCAGCATATGCAGCGACAGTTGGATTCTGCGATACCATCCCTGTAAGGTTTATAGCGGGAACTGTAAATAAACTGATATTTTAGCGGGGTTTTTTATAATGGGTGTTCAAGATTATCTAAATAAAGTTATTGAGTCAGCATTGCACTATCCTGTAACTTTTTCAGGAGACAAAAAAGCCATACTCAACAGATGGCTTGTTAAAGCAGAGATTGTTGATGTTTTAAATGAAAACGGAGTTGATCCCTATATAAGCGAAAATGGGATCGTTATATCTGAAAATGAAGCGGACAACCTTTCAGATGAAGAGATAGAAAGTAATTGGAGATATTATATTTCAGATCATGAAAGGTCCTTTTACCACTATAATTCTCCGGAGAAACTCTTTAAAAATGCTTGCGAAAAAGGCAAAGAGAAGATGGTGTATTGTCTTTGCAATATCTTTAGCAATGATGATAAAGAGGTGTTGGTACATATATCAACAAACCTGCCGTCGCCTATAAGGGTTTGGATTAATGGGGAGTTATGCGTTAGCGGAAATCCCAACTACTTTGCAAAAAATTCTGCCTTTATTTTTAAATTAAACAAGGGGAATAATGCTGTATTAGTGGAGAGGAGCATGTTTGTACGAAACAGAATGCTTTCGATTGCAACGAGGTTTTTCACTTTTGTAGTTACTCCCTTTGACGAATTTATTTCCAATAAAACAAACAAACGGTTTTTAGACAGGAATGTGCTGAATTATTTGAAGTTTGGCTATGCCATTATTCCTTCGAAAGCATTTTATCAACCCGGGGAAAAAGTAAGCTTTATTATATTGCCGAAGTCTATGCCTTATAGTAAAAACGTTCCGGTTAAAGTTACCGTTAAAACTGCTTTGGGAAGGACGGTCAGTACCATATTTGCAGAAGTTTTGAAAGTTGTTTCCGTTGAAACTGACGACTCTGTCAGGGGCGTTATATCCATAATAGCTGAAGGGAATGCAGGATATAAGAAAAAGGAAATTGTGAATGTTTTTTACGGAAATTTTAAAGAGGAAAAAAACAAGCTTATTGAAAAAGCCATGGAAAGGCAAGACAGCAATGAAGAAATGATAAAGACTTTTTCCGAAATCACTGATATGTATGATATGCGTACAGGTTTAATAAAGGCCGGTTCCGAAACAATGCATGAATACATGTACCATCAGATGTTTGAAGCCTGTCTGTGGAACAAGTGGAAGCATAATTTATCAGGTTGGAGATGGTGGAGCTGACCATGCTTACTGGGGACCTCCAGAACTTCAAACAGGCACAAGACCAAGCTATGCTGGAAAAAATATTTCATGTGTTCTTGCAAATGAAGCCGCTGTTTTTGCTCTTTCTCATATTACAGGTATAGGTGGCGGAGACATAAATACAGCTAAGGCTTTGTATGCTCTTGCTGAAAATGCAAAGAGTGATGCTGATTATACTGCAGCCAATGGTTTTTATAACTCCTGGAGTGGTTTTTATGATGAACTTGTCTGGGCTGCAATATGGATTTACCTTGCAGATACAAATGCCAACAAAACTTATTTACAGAAGGCAGAAACATATTTTGCAAATTTGAATGCTTCTGACTATAAGTGGACACAATGCTGGGATGATAAGAAATATGGAGCTATACTAAAACTTGCGCAAATAACTGGAAAGAAAGTTTATGTTGAATGGGTTGAAAGATATCTTGACTGGTGGATGAAGGGAGGTGGTATAACTTATACACCCGGTGGACTTCCATATCTTGATTCGTGGGGCGTTTTGAGATATGCTTCTGCAACTGCTTTTCTTGCAAAAATATGGGCAGATTATCCAGCTGTGGGAACTGCAGCTAAAAAAACTACTTATAAAAACTTTGCGAATTCTGTTATAAACTACATTCTTGGGAATAATCCAGCAAATATGAGCCTTAAATTCCACCGTGAATTTATCTTCGTATATGGTAACCTTTTCAACCAACCGCCGAACAAGGGATTCGTCGTATTCGGTGAGGGCGACGGGTTGCTCCCGGAGGAAAGTGTCCATATCAGCGATGCGCTTTTTCTGCTCGTCCCGCCCGGCGGCTTCCAACTGGAGCTTCTGCTTTTCCTCCCGCAGGCGGTAAATCTCGTCGGCCACGTCGTCGTAGTCGGCCCGGGCGGCGGTCCGCTTCAAAAGCTCCTCCTGCAGTTCTGCCAGCCTTTTATCGATGTCGGCAAGGGGTTAATATGCTCCTGAAATATCAATACAAAACGAAAAGAAATCGAAAAAAGAAAATGAAGGAATAAGCCTTTAACGATTTCGGGGCCTGTAGTTATTATTGCTTTGTTCTGTGGCGAAATCAAATAGCTAGATTATAATGCGCCCTTTTGTCAACACACTTTTTACAGCAGTTTAAGGTGTATCACGCCGCTTGATTCACCAAGTCAACGACCTGGAATGATTGATACATTTCATCGGGAGTTCGGTTAAATGATATGCAAGCCGACCATATAACCCCTTGGAGCAAAGGTGGTAGGACGACCGCTGAAAACTGTCAAATGCTATGTGCCGATTGTAACCGTCGTAAGAGCAATATTTAATATATATTAAGCTTATTTATGACCAGATATACGCCTCTTAATTGTACCCGCTGCCATGACCCCGTTGGGGCTGATTAATAGGAGCTGGGGGCGAGGGTGTATGGCAGGAGGGTGTCGAGG
>NZ_PTQW01000037.1 GCF_004343725.1 Treponema sp. J25 | reverse complement strand
CTGGGAGGGGAAATCGGGTGCAGTGGTGTGGGAGGGAGGAGGGGCCCAAAAAGCTAGCGATGTGGCATGGAGAGGTGGCCCCCAAAAAAACTGGCGCTGTGGCGGGGTAACCCGGAAAGGGGCCAAAAAACGCCCAGTGAGGATTTGAGTCGTGGCCCCCAAAAAGCTCCCGGGGGGTCTGGAGGGAGCGGCCCCCATCGGCAAAAACCTCCCGGCGGGGCTTAGAGGCCGCCAGAACCGGGTAAGATTGGCTAAAGGGGCCCTGAGAAGGGCCCCGCCGTGGGTGAGCCCGGAGTGGGGGGAGCGCCTGATCGCCTGAGCCGTGGAGGCTGGGTAGTGGGCCGGGCGGGACGCCCGGCCGGGGAGGGGCTGTGGAAGCGGCGAAGGAAGCAGGCGCGAGGGGGGAGCCGCGGTGGCTGATGTGGGGGCGTGGGGAGAGCGGCCCAGAGGAGTAGTTTTCGGTGCTCCCCCCTCAAGGCTACATCCGTGTAGGAAATGATGGAAAACATACCTTTATGTATTTTTTTGATGACTGTCCGATGGAGGAGGGAAGGGCATTTTTTGTTTTGGATGCTAAAAAAAAGAAAGAAATTCTTGCGATAGGGTGTTTTCCCCTTAAGAATATGGGGGATGCTGTCTTTATGCTGATTATGGCACGGTCCTTGCTGTTTATATAAAAAATACCTGGGATAGAAGAAAATACCGAAGGTGAGGCAACCATGGCGAGGGCCGATGTTTCTTGTGGTTCTACGGAAAAGCTTTTACAACTGGTACGACTCTGCGAAACCGCCCAGCACCTGGATGAACAGGTGGATTCCCTGAAAAAAACGGCAGAAGCGCAGGTCCAGACGGTTAGCACTCTGCAGACTCGATTGAAAGGTAACCTGCAGAGCCTCGATAAAACGGTTCAATCCCAGAGGGCGGGCTCGGAGAAACTGGTTCAAAACAGTCAAACCGTGATGGAATGGCTGGGGCAAGAACAGGAGCTCACGAGCCTTTTTGTGAAAAGCAGTAAGGAACTGCAGGGGGTGTGGACCGAAATCAAGGAAATGGGGCCTTCCCTGGCGACCATGCTGGATTCCCTTTCTGCGGTGACGGATATATTTGAGGTGCTTCATATTCTTTCGATAAACACCGCCATAGAGGCTTCCAGGTATGGGGAGCGGGGCCGTTCTTTTTCGATTATTGCCCGGGAAATGCGGAGCCTGGCGGATCGGTCTCGAACTTTTACGGATACTATTCGGGAACAGGGGGCCCTGGTACACGGCCGTGTGCAGGAGCTTATGAAGAAACTTGCTACCGCCATGGATGTGTATTCCAGCCTTGAAAAAAGGGTTCGCCGTTTCCTGGAGGATAGTCGTCATGTCCGGGATAACACCCAGGCGGTCCTTGCCCTGATTCACCAGTATGAAGAATTTTCGGGGGCCCAGATTTCCGAATGGAAGGATTCTATGGAACGATTGGGGGCCTTGGGACAGTCTGCGACGGAGTTGCTTGAGCGATCCAGACAGATAGAGACCATGGCGGATAGATTATTCGGGATGATCCAGCGGGAAACGGAGGTGGCCAGCCACGAAACTACAGAACTCCACCATGAGGCCCTTGAGGAGGCCCGCCGAATTACGGAGGACCTTTCGCCGTCCTTGCTTTTTGATCGGGTCCAGCTTGATGGGATTCTTAGCGAACACAGTGAACAGGCTCCGCTTTTTGAATTGCTCTATGTGCTGGATGCAACGGGCCGCCAGGTTTCCTGTAATATCTACGCACCCCGCTATCGAACGGAGCATGAGGCCTGCGAAGGGTACGGGGAACTCCGGGCTCACAAGGAATACTATCAGATCCCCATGAAGAAGGGGGAAGCCTATGTGTCGCCGGTGTACCTTTCGAGTGCTACCCGGGCCCTGTGCATTACGGTGGCCCTGCCTCTCTTTTCGGAAGGCTCCTGCTATGGGGTGCTTTGCGCGGATGTGGACCTGCGATATTTAGCGGAAAAGTAAGGAGAGTGAGTGGAGGAGGCAAATAACGTACAGGGAGCCGCGGTGGCCCCAAAAAGCAAGCCGGAAAGGAACCGCAATAAAAGATCGTTAAAGGGGAATGGCAAGAAATTGATAAGGAAAATTCTAAATTAAAAAGGCCTATTGATATGAAAACAAAATATGAACTTACTACCTTCTTTCAGCCTATTGTGTCGATGAGACGGAAGACAATTATTGGCTATGAGGCTCTGACTCGGGGCATGATACCTGGTCATGATATCGTGATATCCTATGAGAGCCTCTATAAGGAGGCCCAGGAGAATGGCTGTCTTGTCGAATTTGATCGGGCCTGCCGATTTTCGGCTCTTACGGCGTGGAAGAGGTTTCACCCATCGGAAGAGGGGTCCCTTTTATTCCTTAACTTTGATGTATCCCTTCTTGATATGGGGGTAGCAGGTTCCGGATTCTTTGCTCAAATGGTGGAAGATGTCGGTATTAATCCAGGAAATATTGTAATAGAATTAGTGGAACGTTCCCTGGATAATTTTGAGGATCTTGTTTCTTTTGTACGAGTCTATCGGGATCGGGGCTTTTTAATTGCTATTGATGATTTTGGAGAGGGCTGTTCGAGTGTACACCGGCTTGCCGCTCTTGGTCCCGATATTATTAAGATTTCTCGATCGGTTTTTTGTGCCCCTTCCCTATCTTCTGTCTATAGGCGTTCCCTTTTGCGGGGCCTTGTCTCGTGGATTACCAGTGTGGGGGCCCTTCCGTTGCTTGAAGGGGTAGAAACGGAGGCCCAGTTTTTTGAAGCCCTGGATGTGGGGGTAGATATCATACAGGGGTTTTTCGTTGCCCCACCCTTTGAGGAGAGGGACGAAGGCTCTTCCCAGAGGATGTATGCAAGGGTTCAAAAACTTTTCTCTGATGCGGCCTCGTACCTTTTGCATCGAATTGAGGGGATTAACCAAAGAAGCCGTGAGCGTATTCAACGGATCCATCGTCTTGTAAAACATCTTGAAGTAGAAAGCGAGGGCTTCCATTTAGAAAAGGTTCTCCCCTCTCTTATGGGGGAAGATCCCGCCATTGAATGTTTGTATCTGCTTAATCCGGAGGGGATTCAAATTTCGGAAACCTATGTTCGCATGCCTGTGAGCAGTAAAAACAACCTGTATCGACCGGCCCGGCCTGGGGATGATTTAAGCGAAAAAGAGTATTATCTCCATCTTAAAGCCGGGGGAAATCAGTATTATTCGGATCCCTATATTTCATTTGCTACGGGGTCTTTATGTAGAACCATCTCGGTTCGCCTCTGCCAGGGACCTCTGGCGGGGTGTATCCTCTGTGTGGATTTTTTAGAAGAGGACCTTAATAGCTGAAACTCGCTTTCCTGTTGGATCCCTATGGGGCATTAAGAGGGCTACCCTCTGGCGTTCCTCCCCCAGGCTGAAATTCGCTTTCCTGCTATACTTCTTATGGATATGCCTGGTACTTCTCATTAACCTCTGAGGGCTTTCCCTGGGATTTCGTATTCCACCAATCAAAGAGGCTGAACGAAACAAGCAGGAGAGAAAGGCTGAATAAAAAGTCTTCCAGCGGGATGGGGCCGAGGCGAATCGTGGTATTGTGCCTGTTGTTGTAGAGCACTACCGGAAGGCCGGTTAAAACTCCGTTAACAATGCAGAAGGGGATGTAGGTAAGGCCCAGGGCAAGCCAGAAATTGCGGGACCCCAGGTTGTGGGGGGTAAGGATGCGAAGGAGCAGGAGCGCAAGGGCCACGGAAATGAGAACAACCCCTGTATAAATAAGGTGAAAAAAGATGATTCCCCCCGCAATGCAGAGCAGGAGGAGTATCATCCACAGCCAGTCGGGGAAAGGGATCCTCCGATCCGGAACATAGGAGCGGACACAGGCTAATATGAATATGCATGCATAGGGAACGGCGATAAAGAAAAGCCATTCTCCCAGGGGGAGCCCCAGAAAACGCCAGGGGCCTACATAGGAGTCATTAAAGGACCACACCCCCAGGGATGTCTTCCACACATCCCATCCACCGAAAATGATCAATACCACGAGGATAGCCCGAAAAACCGCGGGCCAGCTTTTATAAAAGGCTACTCGTTTGTCGAATGATAGGGCTAGGGGGATCGCTAGCACCACTATGGTAAGCACCGCATAGAACATATAATTACCTTCCCTTTTGATTGTATGGAGCGTACCGTTCCATACCACGCTATCCATCGTTCATGAGGGAGATAGGGGTCTCCCTTGGCATACCCCTGGGTACCCCCTCTCTATTTTAACGAGAACGCTCCCCCTTCCCGGAAAGCCAGGGGTACCGGTTCTTTGCGAATCTCGTCGGGCAACTTTATAGTGGCGTTTCCCCGAATTTCGAAGGTCCCTTTCCGTTCTGCAAAGATGGCGCGGATTCCCTGAGAAAGCCGTTTAGAGCTAAAGGTGTTCGTTACTTTTATCAGGGTCCGGCTCCCTTCGCTGGTGATCGTTGGGGCATCTCCAATGACAAGGGATTCGCCGTTTATGAACAGTTCGTAGCCCAACTTCTGAGGTACCAGCGATGCCTTTGCATCGTTGCGGATTTCCAAGATAAAGCTTACCGAAAGGGGCAGGTCCAATTCGGCGGGATCGATAACGGGGGCCTCCGGTTTTTTCCCTGAAAGGATATCCGTAAACACCTGCCGGGCCTTACCTGGGTCGGCCTTTTTCCCCGCCTTGATGAGGGCCTGGCTTATCTGGGCTGCAGTGGGGGGCTCCACCGAAAAATCCAGGAGCCGTACCTCTGGTTTTATGGCGGGGATCTTCTTTTCGAGTTTATAAGTAAATTTAATGTCCGGCGGCAAACCGGGCATCTTGGGCAGGGGGATGAGCAAAACCCCGTCAATGACGGTGTTAAGCCACTCTTTGGTGGTATAGTCCTTCACCAGTTTCATGATTGCTTCGTAGGTAAGGGTAACCGTAAAGGTGTTGGCCTTTTCCTGGTTTGCGGGGATACTAAAGCCCCCCTGACTTTGGGTTGAAAACACCTTAGATCCTTCTACCGAAAAATCAAGACTCATCCCCGAAAAGGAAAGTCCCAGCGGATAGGGATTCTTTACCGCCAATTCAAACAAAAAGGTTACGTCCCGGAGCGTCATAGACTGAAGCTCAAAACGTTTGATTTCGGCGCTTGGTTTGGCAAGTTGGGCCCAGAGGGGAACCGTTCCGAGCAGCAATACCAGGGGTAACCATCGACGGGGTAGGTACTTTATTCTTAATCGCATTGTAAAGCCTCCTTTTAATAAGAAGTATACCAGAGCCACCGTTTTTTTACAGGCCCTTCAACAGAAAACAGACCTCTTTTGTAAAAGGAAGATGTGCGAGCCTGCCCCTTCCCTGGCTGATGAAAATGAGGATCCCCCGTTTTGGAGTAGGGGCCTTTTCTTGGGAGATGGGACCCTTTTCTGGAGGAATACGACCCTTTACCCTTATCTTAGGGGATGAACGTGGATGGAAGAACCTGGGCCCCTTTTTGAGGAAGCCTTACCCTTGTTCTTGGGGAAATGAGCGTGGGGGTCCCCCTCTTGAACCTCGGGGAAGTGATAATGAGGGGCCCTCATTTAGGGGCCCCTTCTCCTTGTTCTTGGGGAGATGCTCGTGCGGGGCCCTCACCGGGTCTAGGGTCGCGCCTGAACAGTCCTCATCGGTACTTGAGGCCGTGGGGCCCTCATTTAGGGGCCCCTCATTTGCGCGCCCCCTGGGAGGATGAGCGGGGCCGGTGCAGGGGTAGGAAAGGCTTCTGCCTTTGTTGTTCCGGAAACGTCGTTTTAATGCCCCTCGCCCCGGCGCATGCGGAGGGCATGGTCCATGAGGGGCGCAAGCTGCCGGGCATAGAAGCGGGCGGCCCGTTCACTTCCGGGGAAATTTGCCACCAGGGTAGTGCCACGGTAGCCGACAATGCCCCGGGAAAAGACCGCAAAAACCGTTTCTTCCAGGGATTTCTGGCGGAGATACTCCCCCAGGCCAGGGATTTCCCCCTCAATAAAGGCCCGGGTTGCCTCCGGCGTGGTATCCCGGGGGCCGATGCCCGTGCCACCTACCGTGATGATCCAGTCCGGCGGGGCTGTGCTGATAGACTCCGCCCCACTATCGTTCACCGTCCCCGTATAATCCATCGTCCCTGGCTGGTGCATTGCCTTCCGGGGGAACATTGCTCCCGGCTGGTTTATGGTTTCCCCAGGGGACATCGCTTCCGGGTGGTTCATGGATTCCCTCGGGGACATCGCTTCCCAATGGGAACCTCTTTGAGTAAGACCCGCCGCTTCGGTAAGGGCGATAAGTACCGAATCGTACCCATCGGGAACACAGCGGTAGAAGAAACGGGGGGGCGGTGAAAGGAGTCGTTCCAGTTCTTCCATGACCGCCGGGCCCGCCCTGTCGGCATATATGCCCTGGCTTGCCCGGTCAGAAATAGTAAGCACCCATATCGTCACGATGAATTACTCCTCCGTTGATCACCCGGGCGAAAATCCCCCGCCGGGGCATGATACAGTCTCCCACGAGGCGGCGAATCTCGCATGCCGCATGGCACTCCTTCCCTATTTTAGAAACTTCCAGGACCACCGGCCCAATCACCAGGTGAGAGCCGAGGGGCAATTCCGTAAGCGCCACCCCTTCGGTGGTCAGGTTTTCTGCGAAGTCCCCCGGCATAAGCGAAAAATCCTCCGGGGAGGATGGCCAGGCGCTGTCCTGTACAGTACCCTCATTTCGATGCTCGGCGGCCTTGGTACAGGAAAGCCCCCTTTGTTCATAGGTGAGGAGCGCCTGATTTGCCTGTTGAATGTCTTCCCATGCGAGGAGTGAAACCTGTCGATCCTCTTTAAGCCCCCCGTGGGCATCCCCTGCAAGGCCAAAACCGGGAAGGAATTCCGCCCTTTCTACGGGGGTTTTGCGGACCCCCGTGGCAGGGGAGACATTAATGGAGACGATACGAAAGGTTCCCCGGTAGCGCTGGCCCGGAAAATCCCTCTGCCGGTTTTCCGGGGAAGGATGATCTCCGGCGTCTTTTTCCCGCTTTTCTAAAGCAGGGTCGGCCTTAACCGACCGGTCTCCCCCGGCATATGCCGGTGAGGAAAGCTGCTTTCCCCCCGCATGTGCCGGGAAAGCGCCCTGATCCGCGGAAAGGGGGCCTTTGTTAATGGGTGGTTTCATGGAGAACCTCCTTTGTTTTTTCAATCAGGTGGATGGTTTCGATCACCATGCCTTTGTCGATAGCCTTACACATGTCATAGATAGTGAGGGCGGCAACCGAAACGGCCGTTAGGGCTTCCATTTCGATCCCGGTTTTATCGGTACACACGCAACGGGCTTCAATGCGAACCCCCGCATCGGTAAGGTCAAGATCGATGGTAACCTGTTCAATTTCGATGTTGTGACAGAGGGGGATGAGGCGACTGGTTTCTTTGGCCGCCATGATCCCGGCGATGCGGGCTGTGGCCAGGACATCCCCCTTGGCGATGGTATTATCCCGTATGGCCTGCAGGGTGGCGGCACTCATCCGAACAAAGCCCGCCGCCCGGGCGGTGCGACGGACCCGTTCTTTGCCTGAAATGTCCACCATCTGGGCCTTGCCGTGCTCATTGATATGGGTGAGGCCATGGGAAATTTCCTGTTCCATCCTATCCTCCAATTTGGGTAAGGTCCTGGGGATGACAGCGATCGCCCCGATAGGGTTTTATCCTCAGGGCCTGCTGAAAGCTTCCTTCAATATCGTTCATGTTGATGGGAACCGCCAGGTCCGAGTGAAGGCAGGGTCTCAGAGTGCCGTTGGCGAGGAGGCGCAATCGATTACAGTTTTCGCAGGGGGGCGGCCGTTCGTAGGGGCCCTCTGTTTTGATATCCCCAAGCCGATACTGGGCGATACACTGGTGTTCTGCCCCGATAGAAGAAGCAAAGGCCCGTACCTGTTCGATATCCTGTTCTCCTGCGGTTCCGGCGGCTTTCCCTGCGGTGAGTAAGGAGGACGAAAGAACCACCGTGTTAATTTTGATGGGGAGGTCGACCTTCTGGGCGGCCCGGAGCCCTTCAACAACCGGGGCAAGGTCCCCCCCGCGGGTAAGCCAGCGGAAGAACTCTGGATCCAGCGTATCCAGCGACACATTAACCTTTTGGAGGCCCGCCGCTTTTAAGGCTGCAGCCTGGTCTGCGAGGAGGGTTCCGTTGGTGGTGAGGGCCAGGGTCTTGAGGCCGGGAATGTGGGCCAGTTCCCGGACAAGGTAGACCAGATTAGACCGCACCAGGGGTTCCCCGCCGGTAAGGCGAATTTTGGTGAACCCTAAGGAACAGGCCGTCCGGGCAATCTGGATGATAGCTTCATACGATAGGATCTGCTCTTTCGGGAGAAGGGGGATCCCCTCTTCGTCCATGCAGTAGCGACAACGAAGGTTGCACCGGTCCGTAACGGAAATCCGGAGGTACTCAATAGAACGGCCGAATCGGTCGTACATATACCGCTGCTCCTTTGGGTAGATGGGATACCCCTACGTCCATTCGGATAAGGCCGTTAGCCTTTGCCAGAACGGTGATCATGGAAGAGCCGTGATAGGGCAGGGGAACCACCTGCTGTTGTTCGTAATCAAACCATATCGGAAGGAATTCCACCCGATCGGTTCCCTTTCGTCTCAGGTCTTCCGTAAGGGTTCCCCGAACACGGGGGGCTTCCCAATGAAGTCCCATGAGTCGATATACCACGGGGCGGATAAGCACCTCAAAATTCACAAAGGTAGAAAGGGGATTCCCCGGCAGGCCAAAGAGGAGTTTCCCTGCCCGGATGGCGCCCAGGGTCGGTTTTCCCGGTCGCATGGCAAGTCCGTGAAAGAGGATGGTAAAGCCCAAGTCCCCAACAATCCGGGGCAGGTAGTCATAATCCCCCATGGAGACGCCGCCGGAAAGGATAAGGATATCGTGGTCGTGTAGGGCTTCGGCGATCCTGGCCTTAAGGAGTTCTGGCCTGTCGGGAAGAATCCCCAGAAATTGGACCTGAGCCCCCGCACTCAGGGCATGGGTTGTGAGTTGATAGCCATTAGAGTCATAGATGTACCTACCATCCAGTTCCACTGTGGCCTGCTGGATAAGGTCGCCGATTGCCTTTGATGGAAGCAAGGCCTCTTCCATCCCGTCCGATTGGGGAACGGTAAAGCGGGGCGCCTTAATTTCATCCCCCGTGGAAAAGATCGCCACCTTCGGTCTTTTACTAACCCCCACAGAGCGGTATCCCGCCGCGGCCAGGACCCCCACATCCTGGCTGGAGAGGATCCGGGGGGTAAGCAAAAGTTCTCCGGTCCTGCCATTTTCTCCCGCCTCTATGCGATTAGGGGCCGTCTCAGGACGGGTAAAATACACCCGCTCTCCTTCAAGCCGGGTCCATTCTACCCGCTGGACCCCCACGGTCCCCCCTGGCAGGGGGGCTCCTGTCATAATCCGTACCGCTTCGCCGCTCGCCAGGGGCCGGGGAAACCGTTCGCCGGCTCCAACGGTCCCCACCACCCGAAAAGAAGGGGGCCGCGAAGACTCCTCCGGGGCTGCGTGGGCATATCCATCCATGGCTGCCTTGGGAAAGGGTGGCTGGTCAATGGGGGAATACACCGGATAGGGAAGAACCCTTCCCAGGGTTTCTTCCAACGGGAGGACCTCACAGGAAGGCTGCCTCGTAGGGGTAAGCCGGTCGATGGTATCTAACAGGAGGTTGAGGGCCTCGTCAGGATGGAGGGCGTTGTTCATGAAAAATCTCCTTGCTGCTCAGAAGTGTGAAAAGAAGAATACCTGCTGATATCAAGAGAGGCGGTGCACCGCCTTTGCATGAGGGGATCGTGGGAGGCAACCATAAGGGAAATCCCCCGTTCTTCCGCATACCCAAGGAGCCGGTCTATAAGATGGTCCGCCTCCTTATCCAGGGCGGTGGTGGGCTCGTCTAAGAGCAGAACCTCTGGTTCTGCGAGCAGGGCCCGTCCCAGGGCAAGTCGCTGGGCTTCCCCGCTGGAAAAGGCCCAATAAGGCCGGTCAAGGAGGGATTCCAGGTTGAAAAGGGAACTTACCATGGTAAGCTGTCGCTCCCCTTCCTGGGCCGAAATACCTTTCCATCCGAGGGGTAGCAGCAGGTTATCTCGTCCGGTGCCTTTAAAAAGATAGGGCGTAGGATGGACATATACGACGAAGGGGGAACGATTGGGGGCTCGGGAAGGGAAAGGAAAAAGCGGTGTCCCATCGAAGGAAATGCTCCCCTGTCGGGGGGTAAGGAGGCCCCCACAGAGCTTAAGAAAGGTGCTTTTCCCTGACCCGTTGGGCCCTTCCACAAGGACTGGCCGGGAACACTCGAGTTCAAGATAAGGAATAGAAAGCGAAAAGGTTTCCCGGGGGCGGGATGTCCCGGGGATTCTGGCTCTTCGCCCGTTCTGGAAAGAAGCATAGGAAAAGAAAACATCTTTAAAAAGAAAACATTTCCTTCGCATATCCATCCATTACCCCATCTTTTCTTCCTGCTGCTGGAACCAGTGAAACAGGATATTGACTGCCAGCGCCATGGCGACAAGGAGTATGCCGAGAAGAACCGCTTCCGGCAGATTTCCCCGGGAAGTTTCCAGGGCGATGGTGGTGGTCATGGTGCGGGTAAAGAACCGGATATTTCCCCCTACCATCATCACAAGCCCCACCTCGCCCAGAATCCTTCCAAAAGCAAGGGTTGCGGCCCCCCAGACCAGGGGAGACTTTTCACGAATCATTGCCCAGAGGTAGCCGGGCCCCTGGGCTCCTAAGGTGATCAGCGTTTCGTGGAGAAGGAGGGTTCTGCTGTCCCCTGGTCGATGCAGTCCCGAGTACAGGTGATGGATTACCAGGGGAAGGGCCAGGAGGGTTTCTCCAAAGATTACCAGGCCGGGCTTGTAAAGAAGATCCAGGAAGCCCAGGGGCCCGCTGCGGGAAAACAGGAGGTACAACACAAGACCAAGGGTTACGGTAGGCAGGGCCGTCAGGGCCCCCACCAGGGAGACCAGCAAACGGTGGAGCGTCGAACCGCAGGGGCGGGGATGTCCCAGCGCAAAGCCGACGGGAACCCCCACCAGCAGGGCGAAGAGGGTCGCCACCAGGGCGAATAGGAGGCTGCGGCCACTAATTTCGAAGATTTCATACCAGCCTATGGTGTTCATGGTTGCTCCTATTCTTTGTTAACGCCCTGGGAGTCCTTGAACACAGGAATCCCCTGAACAGTATACTGGGTAATGATGCGCTGGACGGCGGGGCTTGTCAGAAAATGGGCAAATTGGAGGGCCGCCTGTTCCCGTCGGGGATTCTGGGGCTGGCGAACCACCACAATAGAATAGGTGGTAATTCCTTCCTGGGGATTCTCATAAAGAAGAGCCAGCTGATGCTCTGGATGATGGACCTGATACAGAAGCCAGCTGGGTTTGTCAGAAAGGGTGTACAACCCCTTGCTATCGGCAATGGCAATGGTTTCTGCCATTCCCTGGCCTGTTTCAAGGTACCAGGGGGGCGCTGGTCGTCTCCCTATGGCGGTCCACAGTTTTTTCTCAAAAAGATGGGTCCCCGAATCATCTCCCCGGGAAACGAAGAGTTCCTTGCCTAAGGTTTCTCCCACGGTGCTCAGGGCTGTAAAAGCGGCTTCGAAAGAAGTCTCCTGCCTTATCCTGGCGGGGTCCTGGGGTGGCCCGAGGATGATAAAGGGACTTGAAAGAATAGGGGCGCGAAAACTCCCGTATCCTTCCCGTAAAAAGGTCTCTTCCTGCTCCGGGGCATGTACCAAGAGGAGGTCCACGTCTTTCCGTTTTCCCCGTTCGAGGGCTGCCCCACTCCCTAACGGAATGGAATGAATTCTGATACCGGTCTCTTTCTGATACGCGTCAACAAGGGATGCTACAAGACCAATCTGATCGAGACTGGTGGTGGTGGCAAGAAGTAGAGGCCCTTCCCGGGATAAGAGCTTCCCCTGGCAGGAAATAAAAAGCCCTCCCAAAAGGAATCCCAGAAAAAGAAGGATGCCCCTTTTGATGACAACCCTTTTATAGCGCGACACTAGCGTACTCCTTTCCAAAGATGGGAGGCCCTGCGGTTTCCCGCAAGACCCTCGGTGAAGTCTGATATCGCCATTGCAACGAGGCAAACCCCGGGCAAAAAAGACTTCACGCCGGTCTGGGGACCATGCCACTGGTGTAGGTTCCCAGACTCGGAGTCTTTAATGGATAAAAATATATCAGAACTAAGGAGTCATGGCTAGACAGGATGCGTATCCGCTGCCTTTAGAAGAGACTTACCAATCGTATGGAATTACACCGGCCAGGGTCCCGCGCCATGACGAATCAGGGTGGGCTCCTCAGTGGTAAGATCGATGACGGTGGAAACCCATCGGGGAAGCTCTTCGCCGGGGTCCAGTATCAGGGCTATACCAGGGATGTCCTCTAATTCCCAGCCGCCTTCGAAGAGTTCCTCTTCGGGAATGGGTGGAAGACCTTTTTCGTCTGCCGATCCGGACGGCTCTTCATAATAAAAAGAATCAGGCCCCTCCCTCCGTATCATGCTTCGTTTAGCGGTAATCGAGTAGAGCGGTTCCCCGAGGGCTTCGCCTAACGCAAGACTCACCGGATGATGGGGAATCCGTACTCCTACCTCTTTGCGGCGTATATCGAGCACCTTCTCAGTTCCCAAAAGGGCCCGCAGAATAAACACATAAGGACCGGGGATAAGCCGTTTTATAAATCGAAACTGGCTATTGTTAAGAGAACAATACTCTCCTATTTGGGAGATATGATGGCAGAGCAGGGTAAAATGCCGTTCGTCCCGTTCCCCCGAAAGACGGCGGAGATTTTGTATGCCCTGTTTGCTCGAAAGGGCACACCCGATGGACCAACTCGTGTCGGTGGGAAAGGCCACGAGTCCCCCTTCGCGAAGGATCTGACAGGACCGTTCCAAAACGCGGGGATCCGTATTCCCGGGCACTACATACTCAATCATGATACACCAGTATATCAGAAGTGTTTCTTTTTATATAGGATGGGTTGCGTCCATAAATTAAACTCAGGCCGCCGCGTAAGTATAAAGGCAGAAAACAAAAAGCCCCGCTTCCATATGAAAACGGGGCAAAAAGTGGCGCAGTGCTAGCTTTTATTCTCCTACGCGAATCGCCTGCCAGGCCTGGTTGTACAGTTCAAGCTTATCTCCCACGTCCTCTTTGAGTTCTACCTTTGCAAGGTCCTCAGCCTGATAGTAGGGGGGCAATTTCTTTAGTTCCCGGGCAGGAATGTTCACGGTAGCGGGGAAGCCAAAGGTATCGGTGAATTCGGCGTAAATCTCTGGCCGATGGATAAAGTCAATGAATTTGTGGGCCAGATCGATATTTTTCGATCCCTTGAGAATACACATGCTGTCGATATAGGCCGGTCCTCCCTCTTTCGGAATAAAGAAGACCACATCCTTCTTCTGCTCTTCCTGGAGTTCGGCGTAGACTACCTCTGCGTACCCCTGGACAACCCAGAATTCGCCAGCCGCAAAGCCCTTACCGAAGGCCTCAGCATCGAATTTTACCAGGTTGGGTTTCCACTGGGTATTGATAAGGTTCTTGGCCTCTTCGATCTGGGCGGGATCGGTGGTATTCACCGAATAACCAAGGTAGGCCAGGGCATCGCCGATTACTTCCCGCATATCATCGAGCATGGTCATCTTCCCCTTAAGATCAGTTCGGCTAAAAATGGACCAGCTTTTCTCAAAGGTGGGAACTTTTGCGGTGTTTACGGCAACCCCGGCGGCTCCAAAATAATAGGGAACCGAATATTCCATGGTAGGATCATAGGTGGCTTTCTGAAGTACCATGGGATCGATGTTCTTAAGATTTGTTAATTTGGAGTGGTCGATTTTTTCGAGCATCCCCTCTTTTTTCATAATAGAAACATAGTCTCCCGAGGGGAACACGATGTCATACCCCGTGCCACCCGCCTTAAGTTTGGCAAACATCTCCTCGTTGGATGCAAAAGAGTCGTAGACCACTTCGCAGTTATACTCTTTTTCAAACTTTTCGATGACCGAGTCGGGGGTATAATAGGTCCAGTTGTAGATGTAGAGCTTCTTTGCCCCCGCCGTCGACTTTCCACATCCCATGACAGCCAGTAAAGATACGATAACCGCTGTCATGCTCAGCAAAAGGAAGATCTTCCTTTTCATGCTATTTTCCTCCTCACTCTGTAAGAAATGGGCTCCTGGATGAAGCACAATCTCCCGTCGACTCCAGGATCAACGGAGGATTCCAGCCACGAGTGGTAGCCGGATCCACGGTCGCCCGCTACCCTGAGCGAGAAACGTTCCGGTGCCCGCTCAGGAGGGTGCCCCTGACAATACATTTACATTGCATGCCCCTTACGCCGGGGAAACAGGGCTTCCTGTGTCCCAGGCAGGGGCAGAAGCTCTACCCCATGTCAGTGGGCCGACATCCCTGACTCTGCTTTTTAAAAGGGAAGCGGCTCTTTCCTCAATGAGAGTCCTGGCTCGACCCACCCCTATTTTGCGGCGATATACTTTAAAAAGTTTCGAAGCGAAAAGGCCAACACCACCGTCCCCAGAATCATCACCACTGAAAGGGCATTGATGACCGGTGAAACCCCGAAACGAATCGCCGAGTATACATACAGAGGAAGCGTTGTAGACCCCGGACCGGACACGAAAAAGGTAATCACGAAGTCTTCCAGCGAAAGCGTCACTGCTGTGAGAAAGCCCGATACAATACCGGGCATACTCATGGGAAGGATTACCCGCAACAGGGTCTGCCGTTCGTTGGCCCCCAGATCGTGGGCGGCCTCAATGATGGAGTGGTCAAATTCATCGAGCCGGGCCATAACCATAAGAAACACAAAGGGCAAGTTAAAGGTGGTGTGGGCAATGTAGATGGTAAAAAGGCCCAGCTTTATCCCTACTCCTGCAAAAAAGATAAGGAGCGAAACGCCGATGATGATTTCAGGGAGAATCATGGGAAGGAACGTAATGGCCTGGATATATTTTTTCAGTTTGAATTCATACCAGGTAACCCCAATGGCTCCGAGGGTCCCAATAACGGTGGCAGTGAACGCAGAGGTTAGGGCAATAAGCACACTGTTGTTAAAGGCCTTCCACAAATCTTTGGAAGAAAAGAACAGCTTTTCGTACCACACGAGGGAAAAACCCGTCCAGCTCATGCCCTTGGAAGCATTAAAAGAATAGAGAATAAGCACAAAAAGGGGCAGGAAGAGGAATACCATCGTGGCGATAAAGACGGTTTGGGAAAAAGAGAAGGGTTTGCGATAGGCCCGGCGGGCATGACGGGCCGCTTCGTTTCCATTGGGAGGCTTTAAGAAGGCAATGATACCGCTCATGGGCGACCTCCTGCGGGATTGTGTGAGTCAGGAATTTCTGCGGCGTTGTTAATTTCTTCCAGGGTTGTGGTGTTCCCAAAACGGGCCGCTTCTTCTGCCCGCCGGGCTTCCCGTTTCTGCAGGGCCATCATCACAAAGACCCCCACGGTGGTTACCACGGTGATCACCATGGAAATCGCCGCCGCGAGGGGCCAGTTCCGGGTCTTGGTAAGCTGGTCCGCAATGACGTTCCCGAGCATATAGGAGTCTTTCCCGCCAATAAGCAGGGGGACCGCATAGGCCCCAAAAATGGGAATGAAAGTAAAAAGAACCGCCGTAAAAAGGCCGCTGCGAATGTTGGGCAACAGGACCTTGGTCATGGACTGGAGCTTTGTAGCCCCCAGGTCCCGGGCAGCTTCCAGCAGGGAGAAATCAAATTTATCAATGGTGGAAAAGAGGGGGAGAATCGCGTAAGGAAGATACATGTACACCAAAACGAGGATGACCGATTCTTGGTTATATAAGAACTGAATGTAATCTTTTATAAGTCCTGTAGCTTTAAGAAAATCGTTCAAAAAGCCGTTGTTCCCCAAAATGGCGATCCAGGCGTATACACGGATCAAAAAGTTGGTCCAGAAGGGAATGATGACGAGGAGGAGCAAGAGGGTCTGATTTTTGCTTTTTGCCATGAAATAGCCGCAGGGGAGGGCAATAAGGATAGTAAGTACCGTGGCAATGATTGAGGTAACCAGGGTACGGATCGTGATAGTGACAAAGGTTGCATTTGCCAGGGCTTCATAGGCCGCAAGGGAAAATTCCCATTCCACTCCCCCGTGGATTCCCTTTTTCATAAAGCTATACAGCACGATGATGATAAGGGGCGCCGCAAAGAAGAGGGTAAACCACAGGGCTATTGGCCCCGCGTATAAGGGACCGTAGTTCTTTTTAGAAAGGGCCGGTTTCACGACTTTACCTCGACAATGTAGCCATCATCGGCACTCCAGGACAAATAGACCGAGTCCTTCCATTCAATCTCTGGTCCTTCATCAGAGTAGTTCGAATGTTGCTTCATCACCTTGAGGATAAGATTTTCCGAGACCCGAACATAGAACTTCGTCTGGAACCCGGAATAGATAGGCTCGTCTACCACTCCTTCGTACAGGTTGATATCCTGGCGACTTGTCTTGGGTTTCTCGGTGCTGATGGCAATCTTTTCTGGTCGAATGGTAAAACTTACCGTTTGTCCTACCTGTACTTGATCGACGGTGGTTACTTTAACGGCCCCCAGTTCCGGGATATCCAGGGTAACGAGGAGTTCTTCTCCTGCTTTTTCTACCGCCACGACCTTACCATCGAACAGATTGGTTTCTCCGATAAAGCGGGCGACGAAATCAGTAGCGGGACTCTCGTAGATCTCATGGGGTGTACCTACCTGAAGCACATCGCCTTGACACATAACCGCAATACGGTCCGATACCGAAAGGGCCTCCTGCTGATCATGGGTGACATAAATAAAGGTAATACCAATCTTGTCGTGAATCTTATCCAGTTCGATAAGCATGTGCTGGCGAAGTTTTGCATCCAGGGCTGAAAGGGGTTCGTCCAGGAGCAGAACCGATGGTTCATTGATGAGGGCCCGAGCGATAGCTACCCGCTGTTTTTGACCACCCGAAAGCTGACTTGGCTTTTTGTGGGCGTGAGCTTCCAGTTCTACCAGTTTTAGATAGGTGTATACCCGCTCTTTTATCTCTTTATTAGGTAATTTTTTAATGCGAAGGGGAAAGGCTACATTTTCAAAAATAGAAAGATGAGGAAAGAGGGCGTAATTCTGAAACACCGTGTTAGCATGTCGCATGTTGGGTGGTAACCCAAGCACGTCTTGTCCATCAAAATATACTTCTCCACAATCGGGTGTCTCGAATCCTGCGATGATCCGGAGCAGTGTCGTCTTTCCACACCCTGATGGTCCAAGGAGAGAAAAAAATTCTCCCTTCTGTATAGTAAGGCTTACATTCTTGAGCGCCTTAAAGTCTCCAAACGATTTAGAGACCCCTGTTATGGTAACATCACTGCCTTTCAATTATGGTCCTTCAACCTCCTCTGACCCGATACTTGAGTCTGCAAAACCTCTCGCCCGCGGAACCCCGGATTCGATTGGTCGGATTAGCATATTCTGCTGAAACAATGCGTATTTTTACGTTTATTGTCAATCCTTGATTAAATAATCTCCTTCAAAATCTACCTTTAAATAAGTTAAAACAAAAGAAAAAAAATAATAAATTTGTTAAAAAATTTATTCTCGACAATTCCTGAATTTCCGTATATCATGAAAAACCATGATGGACCTCGCCATGATTCCTGCACCGGCCTATGTAAAAACTCTCGATGGGATCTATCACGCCTGTAATTCCCTTTTTTTGAATCTCCTGGGCTTTAATAATGAAGAATGGAGAGGTAAAAATGACTTTGATCTCTTTCCGAAACCGGTTGCGGAACAGTTATTGTTCTGGGACCTCCACGTACTTAGGGAAAAAACACGACAGTGTTACGAAGTGCGATTGATCAATGGGCGGGGAGAGGCCATCCAGGCTTTGTTTCAAACCAGCCTCATAGAAGAAGAAGGAGAAACTTTCCTTTTTGGTATAATTACTGATCTTACCACGGAAAAGCGGAGCCAAGAGGCCCGTTCTACCTCTCTTGCTATGGCCGCAGCGGCGGAAACCGCTATTCAAACCATTGAAGGAATGATTGACCCGGTCATCATTTTGAATCGGCAGGGTAGAATAGAGCGGATAAACCGGGCCTTTGTGGAACTTTTTGGGTTTTCAGAGCCGGTGGTAGGTAAAGAGGTCTATCCTTTTTTCCCTCTTCTTGGTCAGGATGTATTTCGTTCTCTTTTGGCGCGGTGCGAAGAACAGGGGCGAATCCGGAATCTTCAAACCCAGGTGTTGCAACGGGATGGTAAACCCCTGCCGGTATTACTGAATATTTCATTGCTCCGGGATTCCCAGCACGCCATCGATGGTTTTATTCTGGCGATCCGGGATATTTCAAACCTCGTAGAAACAACGGAACAGTTAAAAGAAAAAGAACAGACCCTGGATGCTATTTTGAATGCCTCTGAAGAGGCGGTGGTTTTGGTTGATCGGCGTGGGACGGTAAGGTCTGCCAATCGGGCTCTTTCGTCTCGGTATCAGCGGACCGTAAAGGATATGATTGGACTCTCCTATTTTGATCTGCTCCCCAAATCAATACAAGAATTACAACAGTATTTTGTAGAGTCCATCCTTAATTCCCGAAAGCCCCAGCAAATGGAATGTGAAGAGGCGGGCCATATTTATTACAATTCGGGTTATCCTATTTTTGACGATCAGGGAAACGTGAGTGAAGTGGCTATTTTCTCCTATGATGTGACCGACGAAAAGAAAAGTGAGCAGCTTCAGCGGGCCCTGTATAGTATTTCTGAGGCGGCCTATTTTGCCCGGGATATGTACACCCTTTTTAAGATTGTCCATCGAATCATAAATAAATTGATAAGTGTAGAAAACCTGCATATTTTGCTTCTGGACGAAAAATCGCCGGATACCTTGCACTGCCCCTATTATGTAGAAGAAGGGAAGGAACTTTTTGGAGAACATCGGGAAGCCATGGTGCAACAGGATGGCCTGATTTCTTTTATGATCCGGCAGGGGCAGTCCCTTTTACTTACTGAAGGAGATATTAAAGAAATCGCCACTGTGTATGCGTTAAAGGTACCGGACCCGGTGCCCCGTCAGTGGCTGGGGGTACCCTTAAAGAATGGCGAAGGTACCATCATTGGTGCCCTCGTTACCCACACGAATAAAGAGGGGCGTTCCTACAGCGAGGATGATCGGCGGATCCTCAACTTTGTTTCCAGCCAGATAGCCATGGCCATCGAACGCAAGATGAATGAGGAACGCCTCCGTTCTAAGAATGCCCAACTCAAAATGCTGACGGAAGGGATTATTCTGTCGTTGGTTCAGGCTGTAGAAATCCGGGACCCCTATACCGCGGGGCACCAACAACGGGTGGCATCCCTGGCAGAAGCCATCGCTCGCAAAATGGGGCTTCACCCCGAACGGGTAGAGGCAACCCGCATTGCGGCCCTGCTCCATGATGTGGGTAAAATTGCGGTCCCCTCAGAACTGCTTTCCAAACCGGGAAAACTTTCGGAGCTAGAGCTTGCCCTGATTCGGCAGCATCCGGTGGTTTCGTACAATATCTTGCGGAATATCCAGTTTTCCCAGCCCATCGCGCAGTTTGTTCTGGAACACCATGAAAAAATGAATGGTTCCGGCTATCCCGCAGGCCTGGAAGGAGAAAACATTAACCTGGAAAGTCGAATCATCTGTGTGGCCGATGTGGTCGATTCCCTGGCTTCCCACCGGCCCTATCGACCTGCCCGGGGTATTGAACAGGCCCTGCAGGAAATCCAGGAGCAGGCAGGTATTCTTTATGATGCAGAAGTCGTAAAAGCCTGTTGTTCCCTTTTTAAAGAAGATGGTTTTATGTTTGGTGAGGTGCCCCTGCTGGTTATCCAGGATGCTATTCCCCGAAAGTAGGATTGGCGTACCGCACCTATGTCGCTCTAAAAAATCGTATCGCTCTGGATAAGCCGGATGCCCTCTTTCTGCATACTCTTTTTTGCCGTTTCAAAGGCCTCTTGTTGAATAGGCCGGGTCGCGTCTTCGATGTAGTGTGTGGAAAAACCTGCTTCTCGTGCATCCAGGGCGGTATAAAAGACGCAGTATTCTGATGCAAGACCGCAGAGATACACCTCCGTTACCCCCTGTTCTCTGAGGTATCCTGCCAGGCCGGTGCTCCGCTGGCGACGGTTGTCGTAAAAACCGCTATAGCTATCAATATGGGGATCCGTTCCCTTTCGAATGATGGCTGCAAAACGAAAGGACTCAAGTCCTGGTGCAAAGTCGGCACCAATTGATCCTTGTACACAGTGGTCGGGCCAGAGAACCTGCTGATTCCCCCCGAGATCTATGACTTCAAGAGGGCGCTTCCCTGGATGGGAAGAGGCGAAGCTTATGTGCCCCGCCGGATGCCAGTCTTGGGTAGCCACCACGAGAGGAAACAATGGCATCAGCCGGTTAATGAGGGGAACCACCTCGTTCCCTTTTGGTACCGGCAGGGATCCGCCAGGAATGAAATCATTCTGTACATCAACTACAATGAGGGCTTTCATACCTACTCCTTCGCTTACTAGTATACTAAGGAATCTGCCGAGAGGGGAATGAAAATGGTGAAAACGCTTCCTTTGTTCTTTTGAGAATGAACCGAAATGGTCCACCCATGGGAATCGAGGATGCTCTTTACGACAGCAAGACCAATGCCCATCCCTGCTTCACGACGGGAGTTGGTGCCTCGATAAAAGAGGTCAAAGATCCGGGGGAGATCTTCCTCATCAATCCCAATACCATTGTCAGTTACCTGGATAAGAATTCGTGATGGCTGCTCTTTTTTTTGTTCCTGAAATTCAGAAAATTTTACCCGTTGATTCCGGAATCTTAGGGTGCTTTGTTTGGGATTTCTGTTTCCTGTGGATACTTCGTGGGGGGAGCGGTCTTGTTCTTCTGTATCACTGTGGGTGAGAATAGCAGAGATATGTACCAACCCTCCAGGAGAGGTATACCTCAGGGCGTTATTCACCAGATTTTCGAGGGCCCGGGTAATGAGGGCTTCATTCATTTTTACCTGGATGGCTGGAGGGAGTTCTATACTAAAGGTAACCTGCCGGTGAAGGAGCTCCGCATCTCCCATCACCCTATTACAAAAGGTTTGTAAAAAAGGAACGAGCGGTACTTCGCTCAAATGATGCTGCCATTCGTTTGTGTCCATGCGTACAAAATCGATAAGTTCATTGATCATCCCTTCGAGTTGCTCTACCTTAGAAAGTATGATTTCGATGGAACGATTTCGGGAAGTGGGATCGTCTGTGATGCCATCGCCAATTGCTTCTGCGTATCCCTTAATTAAAGCAAGGGGTGTTTTAAGATCATGAGAAACCCCCATGATAAAACGGGCTCGCCGAATCTCTTCTTCTTTAAGGGCAAGGCGCATCCGGTTAAGAGAAGAGGTAAGACTCGTGATTTCATTGCTTCCCCGGGCTTGTACCTGGAGGTCGAGTTCTCCGGCGGCGATTCGGCGGGTGGTTTCTTCCAAAACCAGAACTGATTTGGTAATAGAGTTAGCAATAATAATGGACATGGTGATCGAAAAAACAAGCAGGGTAAGAAGGATAATAGCTACGTACTGAACGATCCGTTCAAAAGGGTTTGGTGGGCGTTTCCTTTCTCGACTAATCTGGGTAATAACGAGCAATCCATCGTCGGATAGTCGAGTTGGTGCATCTATCTGGAATAGATAGTGATGGCTGTTTTCCCGAATGTAGTCTGTGAGCATCCCGTCGCTTAGTATCATCCCAGGCCTGAAATAAAAAAGGGTAGAAAACACAATTCTCTGTTCAGCGTCGGTTATGATAAAATCTGCCCACGGAGGGCGACGGGATAAAAAGGCGGATATCTCTTCCCATGCTTCGCGATTAATGGGTTTCCCTGTGGCTCGTACGATATCTTCATAGCCGGGTACCGGTTGCACCTGCACTTCGTTTCGTTTTTGGAGAAGAAAAAACACTCCCCCAATTAGGAAAGGAATAATAATAATTCCCGCGATAAGTAGGTAAAACTGGGTGCGAATTTTCATTGATTATTAGCTCCTGGCTCAAAGGAATTACCCGATGGATTAAAGCGATACCCCATTCCATGTACTGTTTCAATATATTGGGGATTGGCAGGATCTTCTTCAATTTTTTTTCGCAGCCGCTGAATGTATACCGCTACTGTAGTGAGGTCTCCGTACGTATTTTTCCATACCGCATTATAAATTGCTTCAGGACTCTTGGGCTTTCCCGAATGACGAGCTAAATACTCCAGAACCCCATATTCTTTGGTAGAAAGATGGATGATTTCCTCTCCTTTTCGTAGTACACAGGATTCGGTATATAAGGTGAAGGGACCAAAGGTAAAAACAGAGCCTTCTTTGTATCCCTTTACTTCTTTTTCTTGAATTCTTCGGAGAAGGGCCCGGATGCGGGCTACCAATACTTTCGGAGAAAAGGGCTTTGTTACAAATTCATCGGCCCCGTATCCAAGACCGGTAATGATATCTTCATCCTCATTCCGGGCAGAGACAATCAAAACCGGAATCGAATATTCCCGTCTGAGATGGGTAAGAAACTGAAATCCATCCATCCCCGGTAAATTGATATCCAGAACAATGAGGTCGAAGGGGCTTTGCTGTAATCTTCCCAGCCCCTCTTCAGCAGTTTCTACGGTCTCCACGGTCATTCCTTCTTTTTGCAAGTAAAGGGCCACGAGTTCGGCCATCTCTTTAGTGTCTTCTATGACTAATATATGGGCATGCATAGTTTCTCTGAGTTTTCGAGAAAAGTATAAAAGGGAATACAAAAATCAACAATGGGATAGGGTTTCCTTTCAGTCGTATATAACAAAAAGTTATTTTTATTTTATGCCCCATTTATGTTCCTCTCCGTTTTCATTGCGTACTATACCAGTATCCAAATACTATGGGGAGGTTCGTATATGAACCGATATTGGTATGTCGGTTTGGGAATACTGCTTACGGGACTGATAAATATTGCTGCAGCCCAAGATGCAACTTCATTAGTACTCACCGAAGAAGATGCGGTTGTTCGGGCCACAGTTCATAACATCAGTCTGCTCCGTTTCCAAAATACGCTCGAAGCTAAGAAACGAGCTGTGGATAGATCCTTCAATTCGTTTTTACCGTCCGTTACGGTGGGAGTTGGAGCGATTCACTCGAATGAGGCATCGTATGATCTTGCAAAATGGAATCGATATGGTTCTCTCAAAACGAGTTTAAGTTTATCGGTCGGGACGTTCTACGATATCGAAACAATAAAACAGCAATATGAGGCTCAGAAAATAAGTTATGAGCAGGCAAAAAAAAGTCTGGAACTGTCGGTTCGTAAATATTTTAAAGGGCTTCTTCTTGCGGAAGAAAATCTGCAGCTTCTTTCTCAAAATCTTCAAACGGCCCAGAAAAATTATGAAGAGGTATTAAAAAAACAGAAAGTCGGTCTTGCTTCGGAAACAGAGGCTCTTTCGGCCCTGGTGACGGTAGAAAACCTGAAGCCCCGTCTCGTTTCGGCCCGGGCAAGCTATGTCAATCAACTGGAAACATTAAAACAACTCATTGGGATTGAAAGTTCCGTGGTGGTAACCCTTCAAGGAAAACTGGAACGGCCAAACACAACGAAACTAGCAGATCTTACCCGTCTCTTAAAAGAGGCTTCTCCTTCCCCCGATGAACAGAGTTTGCGTTCCCAATTAATAGTAGCCGAAATGAACCGCAAAGCCACCGTGGCCAGTACTACCCTGCCAAGCCTTTCCTTTTCCTGGACCTATCAACCAACTGCAGGGGGAACCACTTCTAACTGGGTAGATCAGGGATCGCTAAGTATTGCCCTCAACTGGTCGGTGGATTCTCTTTTACCATTTTCTTCGGCAGGGGAAAGCAGGGATACACTCATGGATACCATTCGGGATCTCCACTACCAAATCGAAGATGCCCGTAAAAATGCGGAGCTTACTCGAAGCTCATACGTCCGGGAAATAGAACAGTATCTTACGGCCCTCGAAAGTTACCAGGCTAATGAACGTCTTGCCCAGCGGAGTCTGGAACTTACCCAGTTGGCCTACAATAATGGCCTTGCCGACTTTATATCTGTTCAGAATGCGGCGGACGACCTTGCGGAAGTCCGTTATTCGATTCTCGAGTACACCTATAATTTGAGCATTACGCTTCTTAATCTTGAATATTCACTGGGGCTCCCCTTTGGGACGCTTGGGAGGTAAACATGAAAGGTCGGAATTTCGTGATAGTTGGCATCTTTGTTATTCTTGTTATCGTTCTTCTTCTGTGGCCGCGGCAGAAGGATGGCCCTGTTGCCGGGGCGTTCCCGCAAGCAAGCGGAAATGTCGCGACAGGACCACAGAAAAAAGAAGGGCCGACGGCGGGACTGACTGCCGCAGGTACCCAGGGAATAAGTGTAAAAAGCACTTCCGTAAAACGCCAGAATTTGCAGGATTATATCCTGGTTAATGGAGAAGTCGCAAGTGAAATCTCCGTAGCGGTGTATCCTGATACGGGAGGGAAGATTGCTTCCTTGCTGGTGGAAGTAGGAACAAAGGTCTCAAAAGGTACGGTCATCGCGGAAGTAGATCCCTCCAAGCCAGGGGCAAGTTATGCCCTTAATCCTGTCATAAGTCCCATCTCTGGTACAGTGGTGGAACTCCCTCTGAATGTTGGCGCTACGGTTACTTCCAGTACCAGTATAGCGACGATTGCGGTGTTAGATCGTCTTGAAATTGTGACCCAGGTACCAGAACGGTATGCGGCCCTTATGAAGGTGGGCCTTTCAGGCCTTGTTTCCTTTGAGGCCTTCCCGGAGAAAAAGTTTTCTGCCGTGGTAAGTAAGGTTTCTCCAGTTCTTAATACTACCTCTCGCACCAGAGAAGTGCGTTTAAAACTAACAGATTCTGGTGATCCGGGGATTGTAATTGGTATGTATGCCCGAATTCGAATAAACACCCTTGTCTATCCAAATCGTATCACCGTACCTGAAACAGCTATTAATAGTTCCGATGGGGTCGAGTATGTCTATGTGGTGAATCAGGATAATACGGTAAGTCGGCGGGGTATTGTGAAAGGGGTCACTATCGATGGATCGGTAGAAATCCTTTCAGGGTTGGAAGAAGGGGAACGGGTTGTTACCGAAGGAGCCCAGAATCTTACTGATGGAACGGTAATCCGGGATATTAGCACAGGAGGAAAGTAATCGTGAGTGTGGCCAAACATGTAGTTTCTCGTCCTGTCCTGGTAGCGGTGGTTTTTGCCCTACTTGCTATCGTAGGATTATATACCTTGACGGACCTGGCTATCGAACTGTTTCCTGAAACCTCGATGCCGATGCTCTTTGTCTCTACTACCTATGAAGGGGCGGGGCCAGAAACAGTAGAAAAATCGGTGACCCGAGTTCTGGAGGGGGTCCTGACTAACTTAAGCGGGCTTAAGAAGATGACCTCCACTTCATCAGAGGGAAGTAGCCGTATTGAGTTGGAATTCGATTATGGAACTAATCTGGATACGGCGGTGAATGATATCCGGGATAAACTTGATCGAGTGAAAAACAGTCTTCCTGATGATGCGAGTACTCCCCAGATCTTTAGATTCGATCCTAATTCGATGCCCATCATGCGGATTGCAGTCCGGGGGAACCGGAGTGCCGAACAACTTAAGGCCTATGCGGAAGACTATATTCAGCCCCGCCTTGAACAGGTTAATGGGGTTGCCCAGGCGAATGTTCAGGGTGGCCGGGATAAAATCATCAAGGTAGAACTATCCCAGAATCGACTCGATGCTTATGGTCTTACGGTAACCGGAGTGGCCAGCGTTCTGGCAACTCAAAATGTGGAATTGGGGGGTGGTTCGATTACTGAAGGGATAAAGGATTACCTCATACGCACTACCGGTGAGTTCAAGAGTGTTACAGAAATTGCCAATACGGTAATAACCACAAAAGATGGATACGGGATAAAACTTTCTGATTTGGGGACGGTAAGCGAAGGATATGAGGATGCTACTTCGATGGTGTATATAAATGGAACACCAGGAGTTTACATCTCTATCCAAAAGCAAAGCGGTGTAAATACCGTGGCTGCAGCAGATGGGGTCTATAAAAAACTGGATGAAATCCGGAAAACCTTACCGGCGGATATCTCCTTAGAGATTATTTCCGATGATACAACCACCATTCGTTCTACCATTAATGATCTTGTGAATTCCGCATTGCAGGGGGCCATGCTTGCCATGGCAATCCTTTTCTTGTTCCTTCGAAGCATAAAGAGTACCCTGATTATTGGTATTTCTATCCCCCTTTCTATGCTTATTACTCTTCTTGCTATGAAACTCGCGGGAATTACCCTGAACATGATGACTCTCACGGGACTTATCCTTGGGGTCGGTATGATTGTGGACGCTTCGATTGTCATGATAGAAAACATTTATAAATACCGGGAGCGGGGGGCCCGGCCGGATGTGGCGGCCATTCTAGGAAGCCACGAAATGATGTCTGCCGTGATTTCCTCTAATCTTACTACTATCTGTGTCTTTATTCCCCTTATATTTTTTAAAAATCGACTGGAGATGCTTGGTCAACTATTTCAAGATACAATTTTTACAATCTTTATTGCCCTCCTTTCCAGTCTATTGGTTGCTATTTTCCTTGTTCCTGTTCTGGCAAGTAAGTATCTTGTCCTTACAACGCGGAAAGAACGCCCTCTGCATAACCGTTTCTTGCAGTACCTTGATAGAATTCTGGAAAGTGCTATAGAAGGGGTTGAAAAGGCCTATCAAAAATTACTTACTGTGGCCATGCATCATCGTCCTACGGTACTCATTGTGGTTGTTGGAGTATTGGCGGTCAGTATTGCCCTGCTCCCACGGATGAATATTTCTTTTATGCCCCGTTTTGGGGATGATTCAGTGACTTTGCAGGCTACTCTTCCAGTAGGAACAACTCTTACCGAGACAGAAAAGGTTCTCCGACAGATGGAATCGTATGCCCGGCAAGAAATTCAGGGAATAAAAAGTATTATCACCAATGTAGGAAGTGGTGGGATGTGGGGGAGCTCTTCCAGTTATAGCGGCTCCCTTACCATTCAATTTGAATCAGCCAAAAAGGGTGTAGACGATTCGGAAAGCGCAAAAGTAAAACTTCGTCGACATTTTTCTGAATTTCCCGCTGTTTCTTTTAGTTTTTCTGCCGGTCGAGCCCAGCAACTTCAAGGAGGGTCAGATATTGATATTGTCCTGAGAGCGATGGATTTAAAAACTGGTATTAGTACAGCCAAGGAAATAATAGAAGTCATTAAAAATCACGTTTCGGATGTTTCAGAGCCAACCATGGATCTTACAGAAGGGCTTCCCCAGGTGGAAGTGGTTATCGATAGGGACCGGGCCTATTCATTTGGAGTAAGTATTCAGGCTGCCGCCAAAGAAATAGAAGCGAGTATCGATGGTGCTACGGCAACGGTGTATCAAGTAAATGGGGAAGAATACGATGTGGTGGTTCGTCTGCAGGAGAGTGATAGGGCCCAACTCCCCGATCTGGAACGCATTTTTGTTCAGGGAACCTCAGGTCGTATTCCTCTTTCCAATTTTGCTACCCTTAAAAAAGGATTTGGTCCGGTAAGTATTGTTCGGGAAAACCAAAATAGGACAATCCATATAACGGCTAATATAACGAGTGGTGAACGGGCCGATAGGGTAGAAGAAAAAATTAAAGCTGCGATAAATGAAAATATGGTACTCCCCGACGGAATTACCCTGAGTTTTGAAGGGGCCTGGCAGAATATCCAGGAACAGGGCGTGGTGTTTATACTTATTTTTACAATGGCGGTGCTTCTTGTTTTTGGAGTGATGGCTGGCCAGTATGAATCTTTTAAAGATCCCTTCATAAATCTTTTTACTATTCCCCTTGCAATTATTGGGGTGGTGATTATCTATCTTATTACGGGGCAAGCTCTTTCAATGTTTACTGCCATGGGGCTCGTGATGCTCGCAGGGATTGTGGTTAATAATGGCATCATCCTTGTTGATTATACGAATCTGCTTGTCCGTCGGGGGACACCCCTTACCGAGGCCTGTATTCAAGGGGGTGTTTCCCGGTTACGCCCCGTATTGATGACAACTCTTACTACTATTCTGGGGCTTATTCCTATGGCTTTTTTCCCAAGTGAAAATTCCCAGATGGTGCAGCCTATTGGGCTTACCGTAATCGGGGGGCTCTCATCAAGTACCTTCATCACCTTATTTGTTATTCCTGTTATTTACTCATACTTTAATCAAGGTCATAAAACCAAGGAGAAACAGCGATGAAACGGATAGAAATTATTGCTAATCGTTCAGTCCAGGAAGAGATTACTACGCGCCTCGAAACAGCTATCGATGGTTTTGCTTATACCCTTATTCCTGTGGTACAGGGGGTAACTCCTGAACGCCGCCGATTGGGAGATGCTACCTGGCCTGAAGAAAATTTTATCCTTTTTGCTTATGTAAAGGATAGCATAGTCCCTCTTGTCGAGGAAGTGATTGCTGTAGTAAAAAATAACTTCCCCGCTGAAGGAATAAAATTATTTACAACCGAGTCCTGTTCCTCCTTTCAGGACTAGGCGATATCCTTCCCGCCGGTTCGTTGAACCAGCAACGGGAAGGTATCTAAAAAAGTAGATGGGCTCCTCCAGTTTCTGGCCTTCTTCACTGGAGGGGCCCTTTTATTATAAAGGCTCCTGCCAAATTTGGCAAATTTTTATACGTATCACCCTTTCTTTGTTTCCTTGTGTTGTTTCTTCCAGGCATCAAGACGTCCTTCAAGGCTCTGAATCTGGCTTTTATCGGAGGTTTTGCTCCGGTCGTGTAAATAGGGAAGGATAACCTGTTCCCGGATAAGGGGCCAATCGGCGGGAAGAATCTCGGGGGGCAGAAGATATTCCGCCGGTGGCATATGTCCAAGCAACAAAGGATAGAATTGCGGGAAAATTTCTTCATTTACTGAACGGATCGCAGAAAAACCGTTAGCTATACCAAAAACCTGCTCATTTAATCGAATCTTTTTAGAGAATTCTAGAATTTTCCGTTGAGTTTCTTCTCGATATAACCATTGAACAAAGGCGTCGCTTGCCCGTTTGGCCCTGTTTTTTTTGTATATTCCTAAAAAAGTTTCTCCCTCAATAATAGGAATCCGATTATCCTTACTTACCCATCGGAAATCGAGGTTTTGTCGTTGTTCTTCGGGGCTGGTAAAAAGGTTCTGGCTTTCTTGATAGGCAAAAAGAATCTTCCCTGAATTAAGAGGAACTGGCGGAGGGGTAACGAGATATTTAAAAGCAAAATCGTCTTCCTGTTGAGGTCCGCCATTTACTTCAATGCTCCATTGATACACATAATTCATTCCTTTTTCCAGGGCCCCACCATTCCAGGCAATAGGATTGCCTTCCCTAAAGGCCGCACCAAAAAGCCGGGCTGTAATATATAAAAAATCATCACTCCAGCGAGGGGAGAACCCCATCTGAAGATATTCCCCTCTTTCATTTTTTTGATTAAACATCTTGCCCCTGTCCCGAATATCGTCCAGGTTAAGTATTCCCGCTTTATTGATAAGACTCGCCTGATCCCGGGGAAAAAGTACGAGGGGAAGATTGAAAGATACGGGTAAAAGATATTGCTTGCCATCAATGTTCCCTAGCTCAAGCAGGGGGGTGTAAAAAGCGGCCTTGTTAAGGAGTAGTTCATCAAAAAAGTAATTCACGTCTTTAAAGTACTTACGGGTGCTGCTGCTTTTAAGCCAGCTTCCAATGACAATGTCAGGGTAGATGCGGGTTTCTAGGAGCTGTTCTCTCAGGTTTTCATAATATGAAACCTCAACTTTATAGGACCTTTCCTGGCTGTTAAATAGTTCCCCATACACCGCCAGTTCGGGCCGATCGGTCCATATTTGAATAACCCGGGGTTCGCTGAGCTCACAGGAACCGGTAAAGAAGATTACGGAAAGGATCATACTAACGAGGGATATACCCCCTTTTGGTATTTGATAAAGAGAAGAAAAGAATGATTTCATAGGCCCATGCTATTCTTGCCTCGTATGCTTGTCAATTAGAAAAATCCAGTCTAGTATAGGACCATGCAGATCCGGGAACCAGACATAATTCGACTCATAGAACGAATCGGCGATCATTATCGCACGAATATTGCGAACCGATTTATTCGACCAGCCCTTTTATATCTTCCTTTAGATAATCAATCATGGGACCTTATTGAAACATTCACCGAAAAAATAGAACAGTATCGTTACCAGGGATTTCATCTGGATGAATTATATCGGCAGATAATTGCCTGTGCCCGCTTTGTTGCTTTAGCCCGGAAAGAGTTAAGTGGAAGCATTCGTAACCGCATCGGAACGGTGAAAACCTCTGATGCAGATCGGGTGTTTCGGGAAATGGCGATGAATGCCTTTCCTTCTAACCTTCGAATTTTTTCTGATATGGTGAATGAACTATATGTTAAGCTGGTTTCTCTTGATAAAGAATATGCCCAGGCGAAGGGAATTGCGCCACTGTATCTTCAAATACCGGAGCTTGCCGAAGTCGGGCGCCAACTCGTAGGGGAATAGCGGGAAGCTCTTCACCAGCGTCAGAGAGAAGCCCCCTTTCCTTCTTAAAGGAGGGGGCGTCTCCGCTGTAAAGTGAATGCACTTTACTTCCTTTCCCCTAGGAAGCCCCTATCCCTTCTTTGATTGGGCTAGAGAACTTGCCACCCGGTAGAGGGCGTTGAGGGTTTCGGGAATGAGATGCTCTTCTACACTGGAAAAGGCAAACCGAAGGTACCGATCTCCCAAGGCGATGGTGCCGATCCCTTCCTCCTTTAAAAGTTTCTGTCGGATTTCTTCGGCGCTTACGCCGGTACACACGAAACACATGAAGTATCCCGAATTAAAGGGGAGGGCCTGTAGTACCGGATGAGTTCCCTGGGAACTAAGAAATTGTTTTACCGCCTGGTATCTCCTCTGGAGCATCGATTTAAATCGGGCCTTTTCTTCTTTGCTCCGGGGATCGGCCATCGTCTTAAGCATGAAGTACTGGGCGGGGGTGTTAGAACAGGACACCGAAGAACGGATAGCTCCCATCAATTTTTTTACCAGGGCTTCGTAGGTTTCCTGCGTCATCCCTTTACAGCCAAAGGTAACAAAGCCCATCCGCAGTCCCCATACGTAATCTTCCTTTGTGGGACCGTCTATTTTTACAGCCAGAACCCGTTCATGGAGCTTTGAAAGGGGACCAAAGAGGGATTCCCCATAGATCTCTGGCTCATAGGCAAGACCAAAGTAGGCATCGTCACAAATGACGAGAACATCAGCCCCTTTTTCTGCGACTTCTTTAATGATGTTTACGAGTTCCATGGCTTCTGCCGTGGTAGGAGAGTAGCCAGAGGGGTTATTGGGGAAATTGAGAATCAGTCGCACCTTCCCGGTCTTGGCCATTCGGTGAATAGCTTCTCGAATGGCAGGAAGGTTAAGACCTGTGCCTTTGCCAAAGAAGGGAACTTCGGTAACCCCGCTTCCTCTGCGATCTTTAAAGATAAGGGGATAGTTATCCCAGCTGGGGTCACTGATGAGGATATCCGTGGTCTCATCAAGGAAAAGGTCTGCTATGTAGGAAATTCCGCCCGTTAATCCGGGTACCACCACAGGCAACGAGATCCCTTCCGGATCAAGGGTCGGATTCTTTTCACAAATACTCTCTTTCCATGCGGAACGAACGGTTTCTACGCCGGCCGTGGGGGCGTATGCCACCGCTTCAAGGGCGGATAAGGTAGGCATTCCTTCCGCGATGGCTGAAAGGATGAGGGGCCGCCCCCCCTCATAGGCCATTCCGATGGTGGCGTTTGCCCGGTGGGCAAATTTCTTTGCCTCCGCAGACTGGGCTATAATCCCTTTTGGAAAATACAGCCGCTTTCCCAGGGAGGAGAGAAGACGGCCCGCCACGTTTTCATCAAGGATGGTATTAAGTTCTACCGCAAGAGTATTCATAGCTGGAAATCTAAAAGTTTGTTCTTCCCTTGTCAATATTGTCATGTTTTTTTGTTACCGATACAATGGAAATATGAAAGCAACGGAACAACCCAGCGCCGCAGTCCTTCTGGAGCGGTGCCTTACCGAATGTAAAAAAACGATTGTCGGACAGGATGCGGTAGTTCGGGACCTGCTTATGGCCCTCATAACGGGAGGGCATGTGCTTTTAGAAGGGGCCCCAGGGCTTGCAAAGACCCGGCTTGTAAAAACCTTAGCCCGTCTCACCGGTCTTTCGTATAAGCGGATACAGTTTACCCCTGATCTTTTGCCGGCCGATATTACGGGGACCCTTGTCTGGGAACAAAAAACGGGTGCCTTTGTGGTCCGACGGGGGCCTCTTTTTGCGAATATAGTGCTGGCCGATGAGATTAATCGGGCCCCTGCGAAGGTGCAATCGGCCCTTCTCGAGGCAATGGAAGAACATCAGGTAACCATTGGGGATGAATCCCTTACCCTACCCGAACCTTTTATAGTGTTTGCCACGCAAAATCCTATTGAACATGAGGGAACCTATGAATTACCGGAGGCCGAACTGGACCGTTTTTTGATAAAAATTCGAGTTCCCTATCCTTCTAAAGAAGAGGAAGACGCCATTGTTTCTCTGCACCTTGCCACCCCTGAGTCGAATCGGCGTCTTGATGAGATCCAGCCCCTGTTACGAGACGGCGGTCTGGAAGGGCTTCAACGCCTGGCAGAAGAGGTAGTGCTTGATAAGGCTATCCTTTCGTATATTACCGCCCTTGTCCATGCCACACGACCTGAGTCTTCTCATCAAGGAAAGCGGCCCCTGCGGGACGACGTATACCGCTATATTTCCTTTGGGGCCTCCCCCCGGGCATCTATAGCCCTGGCCCGCTGTGCCCGGGTACGGGCCCTTTTTGAAGGACGGTCCTATGTGCTGCCAGAGGATGTAAAATCGGTGGCCCCCCTGGTGCTTCGGCATCGGTTGATTCTTTCCTATGAGGCGGTTGCCGATGGCCTTAATCAGGATGCCATAATCGAACGCCTTCTTGCTTTTGTGCCGGTTCCGTAAGAACATCATGACCAGAAGGGAATTGCTGGAAAAAATCCGAACCTTCCCGATCCTTGCCAGGGGGCTTTCCTGGGATGTGGTGTCAGGGGAATTCCGTTCCCTCTTTAAGGGCCAGGGAATGGAATTCTCTGAGGTCCGTCCCTATGAAGTAGGGGATGATGTGCGAACCATCGATTGGAATGTTACGGCCCGTTTTAATCATCCCTATGTAAAGTTGTTTCAGGAAGAACGGGAAATGCCCCTCTATCTGATCGTGGATTTTTCTGCTTCCATGGGAAGTCCCTCCCGGGTCCGGCGTATAGACCAGGCCCTGCTTGTGGGTGCCCTCCTCGCTTTTTCGGCCCAACGAATGGGACGGCGGGTGGGGGCTCTTTTCTTTTCGGAGGAAGTGACCTCCTACCTGGAGGCCCGTAAAAATTTCCCCGCCGTAATGGAACTCATCCTTCGGGCCCTGGATATCCCCTGCGATGGGACAGAGTCCCGTCTTGATAAGGCCTTTGACTTTCTGGGGGGAAGTCTGAAAAGAAAGAGTTTCCTGGTGGTTATTTCGGATTTTTACTGTACCGCCTGGGAGCAGAGCCTCGGAAGATTGGCAAATCGCCACGATCTTTTGTTGATCCATCTGGTGGATCCGAATGAAAAGGATTTCCCCTCCCTGGGGACGGTACCCCTTCAGGATCCTGAAAGCCAGCGAAGCATGGTGGTTCCTACCCACCTTAAAGGGTTCAACCGGGAATGGCAAAGCTGGCAGGAAGAACGGCGGATCTATGTACAACAGGTAGCTCGGCGCTATGATGTGGGATATCTTGCGATTTCTACTGCCGAGGATCCCTATAAGGCTCTACGGGCCTTCTTTAATCGGCGACAATAACTATGGAATGGCAAAAACATACAGGTCTGGGATCCAGAAAAGAAAATTGGCACCGTGACTCGGTTTTCCCCAGAAGGAAGGATGGATTGCCGTGTCAATGGATGGGGTGGGTAAAAAGGGAGCCTGGTTTGATTTTTTCTCAGATTAAAAAAGTGCGGTTTCATGCACGAACTTTTTTAATATATCTATGGCTCGTGATAGGGGGATGGCTATACCCTCAGAATCAGGGCGAAGGATATACCGTTCAATTGGTTCCTTCGGTAGTGTATGTGGGAGACCGGGCCCGGGTGTACCTGAAGGTGCCGAATCCTGCTGCCGTCCCCCTAGAACGGGTAGAGTTAAAAGGCCCTCTACCAAAAAGTACGGAACTCGTTCTTTTTGGAGTAGAACTGGTGCCGGGCAACAAATTTTCTACCATCCTTATTGATTTTGCGGCCTATCGGCCGGGGAATGTCCTGTTGCCACCGCTTACCATTGGCCCCTTCACATTAAAGAATGTATCGATTCCCATAGCGTCCGTTCTTTCTGAAGAGAAGGGGAGCCCTGTCCTCGCGCCCTATGAACGGCCCCTCTGGGCCCCCGGTACGGTGTTGTTTCTATCCCTGGTAGGAGGAGGGTCTCTTCTCGCGGTGGGCCTCCTTATCGGAATCCCCACCCGGGGGCCTGCCATGCTCGCCAGGTATCGGGAATTGAGAAGAAAGAGAAAGGCCCTTGTTTCCCTACAACGGCTTGTTGGTTCCCTCGCCACGAAGAAAGACCTTGAAGGAGAAGATTGTGCCCTCCTTGCTCAAACCATCCGCGGGTATTTGCGCGATCGGGCGGAATGGGACTGTTTTGCCTTAACTACTGATGAAATGAGGCACCATGAGAAGGTGCTTGCCATAGAGGGACTGGGGGAGCCCCTCGTGGCTTTGTTTTCTCTTTTTGATAAGGTGCGTTTTGGGGATCCCCAGAAAAAAAGAGTTTCGGCGGAAGAAATTCTCTCCTTAGTAAAAGAGGTGATGGAAAAAATAGAACGCTGGCGGATTGCTGCTAACAAAGGTGCTGGCATACCAGAAGGGGAAACTAGAAGGGTGGAGAAGGCTAATGTTTTTTCAATTTGAATATCCCCAATATGTACTGGTGATGGCGGGACTTTTTTCTCTCCTGTGGTTGTGGAGGCGGTATGGGAAAAGGTCCGTTCTCTTTACCGTTCCTCTTGGCGCACCGGGAGGAAACACCTTTGGTCTCCGGTATGATTGGCGTATCATGTTATGGTGTAGCCGAGCGGGGGAGTGGTTAGGGATATTGCTCCTGATTATTGCCGCTGGTAATCCGCAGCTGGTGGAAAACAAGCCCTTCTACCTTGAACGGGGACAGGAGATCATGTTTGTGCTGGATGTAAGCCCCAGTATGGCAGCCCTCGACATGGGAGGAAAGAATCGTCTGGAGGCCGCAAAAGCGGTGATTCAGCGTCTGGCGGGGCTGCGACCCGCCGATGCCTTAGGCCTTGTGGCGGTAGGTCGCGATGCGGCCCTCTTGGTTCCTCCTACGATAGATCACGGGACCTTCTTTAAACGATTGAACAATCTGAAACTGGGTGAACTGGGAGATGGAACCGCCATTGGAATGGGGCTGGCCCTGGCTGCGTTTCATACCCAGAAGATGGCCAATCTCAAAGAAGGATCTGCGCCCATGGTAGTGCTTCTTACGGATGGAGAAAACAATGCCGGCTCGATTCATCCCGATAGGGCCGCAGAAATTATAAAGGATCTGGGGCTGTCCTTCTGGGTCATTGGGGTGGGACGCCAGGGAGAAGTACCCCTCGACTATACGGACCCCTCTACAGGGGAACGACGGGTGGGAACCTTCGAATCCCGCTATGATGTTCAGTCCCTGATGTCCCTGGCAGAAAAAGGAGGCGGGGGCTTTATGGTGGCCGATTCGGTAGAATCCCTCGAAAAGGCCTTTACCCGGGTAGACCGTTCTTCTAAAAAGACTAGCCGGGTAGTCCATGTGGCGGTCCGTCATTCGCTACTGAAACCCTTTTTAGAATGGGGTGTGATTCTTCTCGTTGTGTTTTGGATTATTCGTCGCATCCTTTTGCGGGAGCTTGTATGAGACTTGAACATCCCCAATTTCTCTGGTTATTTGTAGGATTGATACCCCTTTGGATTGTCTTATATAGGGAACGGCAGCGCCGTTGGGTATCCCTGGAGCAGCTGAGCGCCCCTTTAGATGCGGAGTATATAAAAAAACGGAGCAAAAGCCGGGATTCTTGTATGCTTCTTTCCCTGGCCTTTCTTATCATAGCCCTGGCGGGCCCCCGCTGGGGAACACGAACTATCCCGGAACGACGCAGTGGTCTGGATCTCCTGTTTGCCTTTGATGTTTCGAACAGCATGTTGGTGGAAGATATTTCCCCCAACCGATTGGAAAGGGCAAAGAAGATAGCCTTGGAAGTTCTTTCCCAGCTTGAACAAGAGGGTTTCTTGTTTCACTGCGGTGTGGCGCTGGGAAAGGGACAGGCGGTTCTTGCGGTTCCTCTTACCAGCGACACAGAATCGGTGCAACGAATGATCCAGGACCTTTCGCCGGACATATACTCCTCCCGGGGGACAAACCTTTCAGCCCTGGTGGAGGTCGCTGAGGAAGCCTTTTCCCCAGAGTTGGCTACTCGGAAGGTGGTGCTTTTATTTTCTGATGGAGAAACATTGAGCGGCGGGGAAGAAGGGGCTTTTTCTCTTTCCGGCGAAAAATCCCTGAGGTTTGGGGTCGTTGGGGTGGGAACCCCTGAAGGGGGGCCCGTTCCTGTTAAAGGGGTAAGTAGCCAAAAGGGGACTCCCATTATAAGTACCCTCAGGAGAGATTTTTTACAAAAACTCGCCCTGATACGGGGTGGCATCTATGTAGATGGGGCTCAGGAAGATGTGGTGCTTCGGCTTATCGATTTTCTAAAACCTTTCCTTTCTGGGGAGACCCAACCCTTTGATGTTCGAAAAGAAGTGATAGATCAACGACCGTTCTTTATCTTGCTTGCCCTGGGAAGTCTTTTCCTCCCGGAGATTCTGGTTTCAAAAAGGAAGCGTACCAAATGAGATGCGGACGTTTTCTGTGGTGTCTTGGAATGGCCGGTTCCCTGGTATTGGCCAGTTCCTGTAGTTCCTGGGTCAGAGCTTCCTGGGAAGTGGTCCGAGGGGTATACCATATGGAACGAAATCACCCTTCGGAGGCCCTGGGGGCCTTTCAGTTGAGTCTTACGGACCGCGACGTGTATCCCTACGGCATGTATAATCTTGCCACCCTGGCCCTTTCTTTAGGAGAATATGAACAGGCGGAACTTCGGTATTCCCGGTTATTAGAGGAACTCCAGATGCAAGAGCCAGAGGCGGTCCCTCAGAAAAACAGGGAGTTACTCTTCCGAATATGGTATAACCGGGGCTATGTCCGGTATGTGCTCGAAAATTATGAAGGGGCCCTGAGTGATTTTCGTTCTGCCTTAATCCTAAAACCTTCAGAAGGAACGGCAAAACGGAATCTGGAACTGGCCCTTAAAGCCCTGGAACAGAAGAAGGCCCATACGGGAACTATCCATTCTATGGAAATGAGTAGAAAAAAAGACGCAGGAACAGTGCTTTTTGAATATCTTAGACAGCGGGAAGGAACACTATGGAAAAGCCCTCGAGGGGAAGATACAGAACCGGTTCCTCTGGATTATTAAGCATCCTATGGGCCACAATAGGCCTCGGTGTATGGGGTGTGATGATGGGAGGCCTTCTTTGTGCGGAAGAGCCTGCTTCTCGACCGGTCATACTCGAGATAAGCCCTTCTACCCCGCTGGTGAATCAGGAAGTATGCTTTACCTTCTTTGTTGATTTCCCCGACCCTTCGGGGGTAGAAATCCTCTTCCCACCGTTGCCTCCGCAACTTGTCCTGGACCGGATAATTCGGGATGTCCAGAGGGCTCGACCCGAGATGGGCTTTACGGAGCCGCGGATCAGCCGCATTCGCTTTTATTTTATTCCCCGGCAAGTAATTCAGGAGAAGGTTGGCCCCTACACTGTCCGTATCCAGGGGAAGGAATATGCGGTGGCCCCGGTGTTTCTTTCTGTTCTGGATACTCCTGATGTGGGAGGGATAACTCGACAGGAAGAAGCCCTTCCCCCCCTTAGCTGGGAACTGCCCCCTACGGGATTTAGAGTTGGAAGTGCAACAGAGGTCCGGTTGGTTCTAGGTGAAAGGGGAAGCTTTTTTAAAGGAAACCTACAGGATTGGACGAGTCAGGTCTCGTTACATCCCGATTGGATCGTGGAACAGACCGCTATTCCCTCTCCAGGGGGGGCTTCTGAAACGGTGGGAGGAAATGACTCTTTTGAGGTTCTCCGGCTTACCCTTACTCCTCTGCGGGAGGGGGCTCTTATGCTTCCTGAGGTAGTGTTGCGGACGGGACAGGGGGCGGTGCTTAAAAGCCCTGTGCAGGAGGTGCGTGTAGGGTCTGCGCTTGCTGGAGAAAATCGTAGGGGATTGGTGACAGAAAGACCAGCCGCCAGGGAATCCCCCGCGAAAAGTCGGGAACTTACTTCGGCCAGAGCAACTTCCCAAAAGAAGGAGGATGGCCCCCACCAGGTTCTAAAAGAAGGAGAAGACATTGCTGCGTTGTTTGAGGGGGTCCCCTCTTTTCTCACAGCCCTGCTTGCCCCCTCTGTAGAAACGCAGGTGCTTCCCCTGTGGAAAAATGGGGAGTATGGGAAAGCCCTTGGTGCTGTGCGTCGCCTTGAGCGGGATAGCCCCGTGGGGTTTCTGTATCGTGGCCCCCGTAGGATCCTTGAAGAGAAGCTGGGGCTGCCGTCTGGTCCAGATGAATATCCCCTTTTCTGGATGTATTTTTTTGTATTGCTAATTCTTATTGGCATTGGTGGATGGCTCTGGTGGAGCTTTGGCTATAAACCCTATCAAACCCATAAAAGGCTGTTTCCCCTTGGGGCCGTAACCTTTTTCTTGTTGATTTTATTTTTTGTGGTGTGGTACGGTGGTACCTCTTTTTTCCCCCGGATAATCTATGGAGGAAGGCCTGCGATCATAGGGGAGACAACCTCCTTGTATCAACTTCCGTATTTTACCGAGGATGAGGCAAAACAAAGCAGGAAGGGAACTGCCGTGAAAGCGGGAGAAAGGGTCCTGGTGCAGGTGTTGTCCTCTCCCTGGTGTTATGTGGTGCTTTCCCATCAAGAGATTGGGTGGATCCAGAGGGAAAAACTGTATTTTTATTAACGAGAGGGCCGATGAATTTTGGAGATATTCTTGATGCCTGGGAAGGACGAAAGAGGCCTACCCAAAAAGGGGAAAAAAATGAAAAGAAAGCATCTAGCCAGGGAGCAGAGAGAACTTCTATGCAACATCCCGCCCCATCCTTTTCTGGTAGGGACAAGAGGCAGATTGAAAAGAAAAAAGAATCAACGGTGAAGGAATCTTCCGGAACGAGGGAGGAAGGGACATACCGTTCCGCTTCGGAACTAAGGGATGTGCTTACCGCCTGGCTCGATGTTCACGGTATAGAAGATAAGGATAAAGCCTTAGATCGCCTTAAAGAGGAAGTGGAGGAACAACAGGAACGGCGACGAAGGTTGTTACAAAAACACCCTGATGCAACCATCGATTTACACGGCTGTACCCGGGACGAGGCCTGGGATGCCCTTTCTCTTTTCTTTCAGCAAGCCCTTCGAGAGGGGGCAGAAAAGGTGCTTATCATTCATGGGAAGGGAAATCATTCTCCTTCTGAAGCGGTGCTTATTCGAACGGTTCGGCAATTTATTGAACGGCACCCTGCTGCCGGGACTCATGGCTTTGCACCACCACAGTGGGGTGGTTCTGGCGCTACCTGGGTAATTCTAAAGCATAAAAAAGGAACTAAACAACGATAGGCCTGTTTTGTATCTGAGGGCCCCTTGCACAGAGGTCCTGCTTTCTTTCGGAAGGAATAGAGCAGTGCGCCCCTCGTGGCGCTTATTTCTCACGATAAATGATTCGGCCCCTGCTGAGATCATAGGGAGAGAGGGCAATCCGTACCCGATCTCCAGGAACAATTCGGATGTAATGTTTCCGCATTTTTCCCGACAGGTGCGCCAGGATAAGATGCCCATTCTGGTTGTCCAATTCAACCCGGAACATGGTATTGGGGAGGGCTTCCCGCACAATACCTTCTACTTCTATCGCTTCTTCTTTTGCCACAAAAACTCCTTTGTGCACAGTACTCGTACCTGCTCCGCAGGAATGAGATATAGTATTTATTCTATGCTATAGGGAAGCCCCTCGTTTTGTCAATCGGGGACAGGTCCCTTATGGTTTTGTTCCGGGGTAGTCCTTAGAAAGAGAGGAGGCTCTGCATGAAAAAAGGCTCCCTTTCCCCTGGGATTTTGGATTACTAAAATGGTCTGGTTGGGGGGTAAAAAAATCCTGAAAAGTCTTGACAAAAATCGAGAAGTACGACAATGTTGCCAGACCTATGGAAGGGGGACGTATGGATAAAGAATTTGTAGAAAAAATGAGAGAATCCCTGATAAATCTCAAAAAAGAAATTATCTCTACGTTGGTGGCAGGTAACGAGGATTTTAAAGAAATTGTGGAAGGGATGGACCCAAAAGACTTTGCGGACATTGCTTCCGATGATATCGATCGAAAAATGATTGAAACCCTGGGAACCCAGGACATTAAACGACTCAAAGCGATTGATAACGCCTTAAGCCGGATACAGCAGGGGAAATACGGGCTTTGTATCAAGTGTGGAAAAAAGATTCCCCAGGATCGGCTCGAGGCAATCCCCTATGCCCTCATGTGTATTGAATGTAAGTCATCGGAGGAACGGCGGAATCGTTAACTCCACAGGCCTAGGGCCGGGGGAGGGAAAACCCTTCCCCGCCTCAGGTCAGGGCAACCTCTTCCCAATGGATTTTTCTTTTTGTGCTGTGAGAAGTGGTGGGGGGAGCGGAGGTTGCCACCAGCATGGTAGTATACCCGGCCTTGAGGGCCGCATGATGGGCCGTTTCGTAATAGAGGCCGAGATGTTCTGGCCGGTGGGCGTCGGCATTGATGGTTACCGGAATATGGTGTTGGGCCAGTTCTTTTAAAAGAAAAGGGGCAGGATACAGTTCGGGGACCCTTCGCCGGATAAGCCCGCCGGTGTTGATTTCTACAATAATGGATGTGTTTTCGAGATAAGGAATAACCTCTTTTGCCCATTGAAGGTAGCGGTTCGGCGCCTGGGTCTCGAGCCAGGGATGGTGGTTCTTTTTTATCAGGTCCATGTGTCCCAGAATATCGAAGTTCCCCTTTTGTATCATCTCTCTGAGGGTCTGCCAGTACGCGTACGCTGCGGCCTCGTAATCCCCGCCAAACCCTTCCTGAACCCCCTGCTGCCATTCCTGGATGTCTCCGTCGATTGCAAAGGGGGGAGATCCTTTCTCTGGCACCAGGTAATGCACGGAACCAATCAGAAAATCGAAGTCGTAGCCCTTGTTCTGAAAGTCCGCTGGGCCCAGGATGCCCGGGATATAATCGACCTCAAGGCCCAGATACACGGTGAGCTTGCCTTCCCAGCGGTTCCGGGCCGAGAGAACCGCTTCCACATAGGCATCGAAGTTTTCTTCTAAAAGATGGATCTCATAATGGAGCCCCGGTGCTTTCGGGAGGGGGGCATGGGCACTAAACCCTATGGCTTCTAAGCCCCGTTCAAAGGCGGCCTGACACAGTTCTTCTACGGAGCCTTCTCCATCACAAAAGGATGTATGGGTGTGTACACAACTGTAGCGCATGAACCCAGTATGGCAGAATCCCGTGATTCTGTCAGCTAGAGAGGGAGGGGGCTCCTCTAAGAGCATCTAAAATGGAGGCTTCTAGGGGGATTCATCCTCTTTCTTTTCCCTTGTATGTTCGCTAATGACCCTTTGGGCGTGTTCTTTAAATACTTTAAAGGCCTGCGCTACAACCTGGATTGCCGACGGAATAAGTGCAGGGTCTTTCTTTTTTGTGGCCTCTTCCAGCGTAAGGGCTGCTTTCCCTAACCCATGGGCCCCGAGGTTGAGGGCGCTTCCTTTAATGGTGTGGGCTTCCCGTTCAAGGGTTTCCCAGCTCTGGTTCCGTAAGAGATCGGGAAGTTGTTGGATCTTTCCTTCTGTCCGTTCAAGGAATTGGGCAAGCAGGGGAATAACCGTTTCGATTTCTCCCAGAAAATTGTCTAAAAGTTCATCCACATCAAAAATAGGCTCTTCTTTCGCATCTTCTTCGATGACTTCCAATTCTTCGATTTCTTCCGATTCTTCGAAAATCCGAGAAACACCCCGGAATTCGTTGTTTCGAGGGGTGGCTTTTTCTTCCTGAACGTAGTTGGTTCTGGTTTCATTGGTGCTGGGGGGCTGACGGGCTTCCTCAGAGGTGGCGGAGCCGGGTTTTTTCTGCAAGATGGCCCCCGTCCATCGGGATACCACCTGAGCGATATCCTGTCGCTTATAGGGTTTGGTAATGATATCGTTCATCCCAGCTTGAAGACATCGTTCCCTTTCCTCACTTAAGGCGCTGGCCGTAACCGCGATGATAGGCCCTTCAAAGCCCTCCTCGCGGAGATGCTGGGTAACCTCATAGCCGTTCATACCGGGCATTTGGATGTCCATGAAGATGAGTTCTGGTTTTGTCTGTCTTACCAGGGTAAGGGCCTCTTCCCCGTTATTGGCGGTTTCTATGTCTCTGTAGCCAAGGCGTTGGAGAATAGTAACAAACAGTTGTTGATTAATAGGATGGTCTTCTACCACCAGAATGCGAAGAGAAAGAGATGGCCGGGAGGATTCCGCTACGGAAACGGGGATCCCCTTTCTTGAAAGCAAAGAGGTTTCTTTGTCTGAGGGGACGAAGGTTTCCCCTTCGGATACCTCCTGAGATTCCTGCGTATCTTCCAGATCGATGGTGGTAATGAGGGCTTGCTGAATAACCTCAAACAGTTCCCTTCGTTTAATGGGTTTGGTGATGTACCCATTAAACCACTGAAGGAGGGTCATCTTTGCCTCCGCTCCCATCATACCCTGGCTTACCATCAAAATAAGTCGGGCCGAATTGATGGCCCGGTCGCGATTTATCTCCGCCGCAAGGCGCCAGCCATCCATCCGGGGCATGAGCATATCGATGAACACAAGATCGTAGGGACGTCCACTTTGGGAGGCCTTCTTCATCAGGCTCATGGCCTCTTCTCCCGAAGCGCACCCTTCTATGTGGCGATAGCCCCCTTCGCTCAAATAGGTGGTAAGGATCTGACGACTTTCAAAGACATCGTCTACAATCAGGATGCGGCATTCCTGACATGCCTGCAGGTAGGGGATATCCAGGGGGAAGGGGGACTCTTCTATGGGAATGGTAAAGCTAAAGATAGAGCCCCGCCCTTCATTGGGGACCATGCCGATTTCTCCCCCCATGGACTGCACTAAATGACGACTTATGGCAAGGCCCAGACCGGTTCCTCCGAACTTTCGGGTGGTAGAGGGGTCGCCCTGAAAAAAGCTGGTAAAAAGATAGGGGCGAATAGAGGGGTCTACCCCCATGCCCGTGTCGGCAACTGAAAAGGTCAGGGCGGGCTTGCCCTGATAGGAGTTTCGGCGGACCGAAACGGTAACGCTCCCTTCCCGGGTGAATTTAACGGCGTTTTTAATCAGGTTGATAAGTACCTGACGGAGCCGGTGGGCATCCCCTTTTATGCGGATCCGGGTATCCAGGGGAATATACATCAAAAGCTCTAGCCCCTTGCGGTGGGCTTCCAGGGCAATCATGTCCACCGCTTGTTCTATGATTTCTTCTACCGGAAATTCTGCATATTCAAGTTCGAGTTTGCCCGCTTCTATTTTGGAATAATCCAGGATATCGTTTACCAGGGAAAGGAGGACCTCCGCAGAAAACCGAATTTGGTGGGTGTATTCCTGTTGTTCCCGGTTAAGGTTTGTTTCTTCCAGAAGTTCAAGCATGCCAATGATGGTCTGCAGGGGGGTACGAATCTCGTGGCTCATGTTTGCAAGGAAAAGACTTTTTGTTTCAATGGCGCGGTTGGCAATTTCCTTTTCTTCCTGCAGTTGCTGGGTTTTCTGGTAGTCCTCTGTTTTGTCTTCTACCGCCACGATGATAAAGGGGCCCCGTTGCGGAAGGGGGGCATCCTCTTTTTCAGGGATCAGCGAGGCCGTAATGTGGAGCCACCGGGACTGGCTCGAGGTATTCCGAAAAGAAGAAACAAAGTGAACGCTCTGGCTGCTTCCCGTGATAAGCCTCGAAAAATGGTAGGGAAACTTATACACATCCCGTTCAGAAAAGAATTCCGGCAAACTCTGGGGTATATCCTGAATATTCTGTCCTGTTAACGCATAAAAAGTTAAACGAAAACGATCGTTGCTTTCGAGCACAAAGCCCTTTTCATCAAGGATAGCCAGCGGAATAGGGGCTTCCTTAAAAAGCTCGCCGTAGAGGGCTTCTGATAAAAGAAGGTTGCTCATCAATAGTTATACCCCGGGGCGAAGAATTTCTAAGGTCTTCGTGATAATGTCCAGCGGTTTGAGGGGTTTGATGAGGTAGCTCTTGCTTCCTGCCTGGAAGGCCTTAATCACCGTGTTCCGCTGACTCACGGCAGAAAGCACTATGACGGGAATACCCAGGTCGGCGCTTTTAAGTCTTTGCAATACCCCAAACCCATCGATCCGGGGCATAAGGAGATCCAGGAAAATCAAGTCGAAGGTTTCTTTCTTTAGGGCCTCCATAAACTCTTGACCGTCCGAGTAGGCATATACCATCGCGCCCCCTTTCTCGAAGGTGGTTTTAATTAACTGTTGAATTATCGGATCATCGTCTACGACGGCGATCTTGAGGCCCTGTAAAAAGTCCCGGCTTTCTTCGATACTGGTAAGGGCCCGTTTCTTTTCGGTCTGGAATTTAAGATGTACCGCCTCTCCTTCAGGGCCTGCCTCTGCCTGAAGAACCCGTTCCCCGGCGAGTTCTATTTTCTTTTCTCCTAATTCGTATTCTCCGGTAAATTCGCTCAAGAGCCCTTCGAGGGCAGAAAAGAGGTCTTTACTTACTTCGATATTTGCAAGATCCTTTCTTCCTTCGATAAAGCGACGGGTAAACTCGTCATTGGTAAGCACCCTGATGTACCGCTGGGGTGCCCGGGAAGCACTGAGGATAACCTCGAATAATTTTTCCAAATTTGGCATGTCCGCATAGGAAAGTTTCATGTTGCTTAACAACAGAATCACCTTGGGAACGCGTATTTCGTAGAGGGCGATAAGTTCTGAGATTTTGTACCGTAAAAGCTCAAGCTTTTCTCTATTAAGGCCTTCTGCAATTTCTATAAAGAGGACGTCATCGTTTACATGGGCTTCTACAATGCTGGGAGTGTTATCAATATCGATGGGAACATCCAGCATTTCGGAAATAGTTTCCAGGAGGGCATCGATTTTTACCGGTTTGGTAAATACCTTTTTTACGTTGTACGAAACGAGTTCGATGATCTTTTTTTGATCCATTTTCTGGGCTGTGATGATGATAGGGATCTTAGCCGTATTGGGATTCTGTTTTATTTCTTTAAGCACCTCTAGGGTAGAAATCCGGGTAAGATGATAATCCAGAATAATAAGGTCTGGCATCACGGTACGGGTCTTTGAGATCCCATCAAGGCCGTTGATGGCCACGGTTACAGCTATGCCCTGTTCGGATAACTTACTTTTAAGATATTCCCGCAGAAGAGGAGCCTCATCAATGATAAGTACCTGTTTCATGGGATGATCCTCTGGTATAAATTGCACTTTTGAAAAAACACGAGTATATTGTATGAGAAGAACCAAAATAGCGCAATATGAGGGAGGTATGCCATGTCTCGAAGGGTACTCGTGGTATTAGCAGAGGGCTTTGAGGATGTGGAGGCTATTACTCCTATCGATTATCTTCGTCGGGCAGGTATTGAGGTTGTGACGGCGGCGGTGGGGGCCAGCAGTCAGGTAAAATCATCCCGGGGGACGGTGGTTATAGCGGAGCAGCGTATTCAGGAACTGGCAGGACGGGGGGCTCTTGTCGCAAGCCAGTGGGATGGCGTGGTGATTCCCGGAGGTATGCCGGGCTCAACCAACGTGGCGGCGTCCCGGGAAGTGCAGGGCTTTATTAAAGACATGCACCATATGGGCAAGGTGATTGCCGCTATTTGTGCCGCCCCGGCGGTGGTTCTTGCTCCCCTCGGGGTTTTGCACAATCGGCGTTTTACCTGTTATCCCGGCATGGAAAAGCAGGTAACGGGCGCCCAGTGGTCTGGCGAACGGGTGGTGGTGGATGGGAATCTTATCACGAGCCGGGCGGCGGGTACCGCTGGCGAATGGGCTATCGCCATAATTGAAAAACTCCTGGGCCCCACGGATGCCCGAAAGGTAGCCGAGGCGGTGCTGCTCCATTAGAATTGGTCGCCATACTTACTGTACCGGGGAGAAAACCCTTGTTCTGCTTTTGGGGCTCGAAGTAAAGACTTTTCCCCGGGGGAAGACTTGTAGTGGCGCCGGGTGGAATAGCCCTATCCCCGGTGCCCTTCGGAAAGGGTGACCCTTGGTCTTGAGCGAGCCCTCATGAGGGACATTACCGGAGTTTTTTAGCTATTTCTCGCAGGGGGTGGGATGCGAGCTTAGTGCCGTAAACCCTGATGATTTTGCCCGCCAGCTGGTTTCCGAGGGTGGCGCATTCGGCAAGGGACTTGCCCCGAAGCCATCCACCGATAAATCCGGCCGCAAAGGCATCGCCCGCACCGGTGGTATCCCGGGGATAGCGAGGCACCGTACGGGAATGATATTCTTCCCCCCCCGCAAAGATAAGGGCCCCCTGGGCACCCCGTTTTACCCCTATGATGGGAAAGATATGGTGACGGGTAAGAGATCGCAGGGGTTCATAGAGTTCTTCCTCGGAAGGATGTTCCTCGGTGCCAAGCCGGGGATTAAGACGAATACAGAAGTGGTGGGCCTCTTCTTCATTCATGAAAAGCATGAGGGGCCGTTCACGACAGAGCTTTTCGATAAAATGGGCATGTTCCTGGACTAAGGCAGTGTTCCCCACATCCATGGCAATGACGGTGCCGAATTTGTCTGCCTGCTGTACTATCTCCTGAATGAGCTCTTGTTTAGACAACAGGTACCCATCCACAAGAACCACCGTGGAAAAGCGGATAAGGGAGAGGGGTATGTGCTGCAGAGAAAGGGATGTCGCGGCTCCGGGAAAGGCGTAGATGCGCTGGGGCAAAGAAAGCCCCCTATTTTTAACTAAAAAAGAGAAAAGCCCCCCTACCGCGGAAAAAAGACTCCTTGTCAGAGGATTGGCTAGGAGGGAAGGCCCTTCGTTTTTTCCTCCCCTTCTTGTTTCGGTCCCTTCAAAAGAAGATGCCCCTTCATTGGTTACCGAAAGGATAAGACACATGCCGGTCGGCCCCTCTCCAGGGACAAGATGGGTTTCCACCCCGGCCTCACGGAGTTCCTGCTCAAAAAGCTGTCCTCCTTCGTCCCAGGGGCCTTTTTCGCTTCCCGTAAGAGGGGCCTTCAAAAACCGCGAGGGGTCTGGCTGTTGGGCGGCCTCAGCGGGAGCACTGGTTCCTACGGCGCCGACGAAGGCGCTCGGAATGCCGAGCCGAGCGACAAGTTTCACCGTATTTGCCGCTCCCCCACCGGCGGTACGCAAGGGCTGGGAAAGGTGGGCATCCAGGGCCTGGATGGTTTCCCAGCTTACGTGTCGTTTGTGGGGATCCTGACCGGCCTGCTCCAGAATCTCTGTAAGCTTGACCTGGGAAATAGTGCCAAACACGTCTACCATGGCATTCCCAATCCCCAGGAGTTCCACATTTTTACTTGATGACACAGCCCTTTCTTCCTCCCTTCTTCCTTGTTCAGCGCCCTATCGTATCAAGGCCGCACGATAATAGAAGCCAGGGCAGGATTCTTCTGCAGATCCCGCTGGAGGGCCTCTTCTCGGGACTTGTTTACGTAGTCCCGTTTCTGGAAGGTATAGGTAAAGCGGGTGTGAATGTCGTAGGTGCCTTTCATAAGGGCGTAGGCGTCTTCGGTCATCACGAGCTCTTCATCGGTGGGGATAATGAAGATGGGAATCTTAGAATCTTTAGCAGCGATGTTGGTTTCTGCGTTTCGGGTCCGGGCAATTTCGTTCTTTTGGGGATCGTAGACGATTCCCAGCGGTTCAAGGCCGGCAAGGATTTTTTTCCTGATAAAGGGGGCCATCTCACCAGCCCCTGCGGTAAAGACCAGGGCATCCACCCGGCCGAGGGCGGCCATATAGGCACCGATGTACTTCTTTACCCGGTACGCCTCCACGTCTTGGGCGAGTTCTGCCTGTTTGTCTCCCTTCTCTACCGCCGCTTGAATATCCCGCCGATCGGTGAACCGGCCGCCGGTAAGTCCCAGAAGCCCCGATTTCTTGTTCATCATATTTTCTACTTCGGTGGCGGTAAGCCCCGCCACGCGCATCATGTAGAAGGGAATGGCCGGATCAATATCACCGCAGCGGCTTCCCATGACAAGCCCTTCCAGGGGGGAAAGCCCCATGGAAGTATCAAAGGAACAGCCGTCTTTTACGGCATTGATGGAAGCCCCGTTTCCGAGGTGGGCGATGATGAGGTTACATTGATGGAAGTCCTTTCCGAGAAGCACCGCTGCCCGCTTAGAGGTATACAAAAAGCTTGTGCCATGGAAGCCATACCGACGGACCTGGTATTTTTCGTGCCATTCTGCAGGTAGGGCATAGATGTAGCTTGAAGCCGGCATGGTCTGGTGCCAGGCCGTGTCCATGATGGCACAGTGGGGAACCGAGGGCAGAACCTTTCGGGCTGCCTCAATACCCATGATGTTTGCGGGATTGTGAAGGGGGGCTAAATCGGAAACTTCCCGGAAGGTCTGGAGTACCTCATCGGTAACGATCACCGATTTGGTGAATTTGGAGCCCCCGTGGACTACCCGGTGTCCCACCGCTTTAATCATCCCCATGTCATGGATGACCCCATGGGTAGGATCGGTGAGAATCTTGATGATGAGCTCTACCGCATCTACATGGGTGGGGCAATCCTGATTCAGGGTAAATTCCTCTTTTCCTTTTGCCCGATGGGTGATAAAGGAACCTCCCTGGGTAACCCGTTCGACAATCCCCACCGCAAGCACATCCTGTTTTTCCCAATCATACACCTGATATTTGGCAGATGAAGAACCACAGTTTAACGTAAGAATAACCATATCTCCTCCAGTTGTTTTGAATAGATGGCCTGTTTCCCCAGATTTTTCGGGAAAACAAGATCAATTTATAATAAATCAGTCCGATGATCGGATTTGATTTGCTCTACAATGTCTTTTACTCCCTGAGTATCCCCCCGTTTACAGATAAGGACCACCGGGGTGCCCGTTTCGGGATTTTTACGCCCCACCACCAGAAGATCCTCCACCCCACAGAGGGCCACGGGGAAATCACTGTCTACAAAACAATTTTCCGCCTTAAAACTATATACTGTCCCCGATGAATTAGAAAAGAGGCGGGCATATTCATCCCAGGAACCTACATCGGTCCAGGAAAAGCGGGCCTGGACCACCGCCACATCGCGGCATTTTTCTGCGAGGGCATAATCAATAGATATAGAAGGGCACTGTTCATAACTTTTTTCAAGTCCTTTCCATCGTTGCAGGAGGGGAACCTCGTACTCAATCTGCCACATGGACGCATCAGTTGTCGGATCCGTGAGTTGCTTAAAGGATTCCATGATGACGGGCGCATATTTCCGGAGGTTTTCCTTGAATTGGGAAACCGAAAAGGCGAACATACCGGAGTTCCAGAAAAAGTTCCCCTGTTTAAGGAATGTTTCTGCGGTAGGGCGATCCGGTTTTTCCCGGAAAGATTTTACCTGGTAGGTATTGGTGAGGTTTTGGGGAGTAGTAAGGGAAGCCCCCGCTTCGATATAGCCATATCCGGTTTCAGGATGACGGGGGGGAATCCCAAATACCACGAGGGCATGGTGCTGGGCCAGGAAACTTGCCGCATCTGCATCCTCCACAAAGGTTTCGAGGGGGCCCATAATATGATCGCTCGTGAGCACCAGGGCGGTGCTTTCTTTTTTCCCATGGAGAAATTCCAGGTAGCGAACGGCGCAGGTGATAGCGGGGGCGGTATTCCGGGCAAAGGGTTCGGGAATAAGCACGAGGCGTTTTCGTTGCTCTACAGGAAGTTCCGTACAGGAGGCTACAATATGGGGAATGTGGGTCTTACCGCAGACGACCACAACCCTTCCTTCCGGTTCTGTTATCGCAAAGGCCCGCTCGAGGGCTTCTTCAAAAAGGGTTGTGCCCCGGGGGGTCTGCAAAAATTGTTTCGGTTTATGGGTGTTACTGGCGGGCCACAGACGGGTTCCCGATCCACCGGCGAGTATAATACTATCGTTAAACATTCCTTGATTATACGCTATACTCCTTCTATCTCGCAACCAGGGAGGCCCTATGAAAGGTGAAAAGACACCCCACTCTGAATCGTGGTTTGAGGATGAACAATTCTGGCAGCGTTTTGCTCCGATAATTTTTGATGAGGCCCGCTGGCAGGAAGTTCCCCTTGTGGTTAAACGAATTGTAGAATTTCTTCGACGGGGAACACCTGCGGGGAATCCTCCCTCAGAGGGAAATGCGGAAAAAGGGGCATCCTCTTCCAGGATAAAAACGAATATCCCGCAGGGGGAGGAGCCTGCTGAACCTTTAGAGATTCTGGATCAATGCTGCGGTACTGGTCGAATCGCGGTGGAACTTGCCTTGCAAGGAGCCCGGGTAACCGGTGTGGATATTACCCCATCGTACCTCGAGGCGGCGGCCGAAAGTGCCCGCACTGTGGGGGTTCCGCTGGAATTGGTCCGACAGGATGTGCGGCTCTTTCAACGGCCTGATCGTTTTGATGGAGTGGTGAACCTCTATACTTCCTTTGGGTATTTTGACGATCCCGAAGATGATATGCTCGTGGTGCAAAATGCCTACGATTCTTTAAAGAAAGGAGGAAGGTATATTCTAGAAACCCTGAGCAAGGAAATCGAAGCCCGGGATTTCATAGAAGGTGAATGGTTTGAACGCTCTGGCTATACCGTGCTTACCCGTTATCGCATTCTTGATGCCTGGCGGCTTCTGGAAAACCACTGGATACTTATTGATACGGCGGGGAACCGCTACGAAAAACGTTTTTGTCAGCGTTTATATAGCGCCGCCGAATTAATACACCTTTTATCGGATGCGGGTTTTGAAGATATTGAGGTCTATGGGAGTTGGAATCTTCGGCCCTATGATCAGGATGCTCAAACCTTGATAGTGGTAGGGAAAAAATAAGGGCCGGTTTTACCCGGCCCTTTACAAAGGCAGAGCTGCCACAAAGGAGCTCTACCGCAAAGACAAGCTATTTTACTTAATCAAAATAAATTCAACCCGTCGGTTCTTCCACCAATTGTCCCGGTCTTCCCATCGGACCACGGGCTGGGTTCCGCCCCGTCCTACATAGGAAAGCCGGTTCCGGTCCACGCCATATTCGATGAGTCGGTCCATCACCGCCTTTGCCCGGGCTTCGCTTAAGGGCTGGAGCTCTTCCCGTTCCTCCCGGGTTGTTCGGGTCACGGGGTTGGCGTGTCCTTCCACGGTTACCCTGTAATCCCGGAATCTATTCAGGATTTCGGCAATTCGGCGGATAACCCGCAGGTTGTTTTCCACCTTTTCAGGGGCTACACCGATAAAGTCGGCCGCATTCTCCCGGAAAATAATTGAGGGTACCCGTATTTTAAGGAGATTCCCTTCCCGGATCACGAGCACGTCCACGCTGATCATACTTTCAAGACGACTGGTGTTCCCCAGACTGTCGGTCACTACCAGGGTAACGGGGTAATCCGTAGCGGCCTGCACGAGTTCACCCCGGTTGCTCCGTCCATCCCACACAATGCGTTCGGTGGGAGCCCCCCGTCCTTCAAGACGATAGAAGAGCTGTTTGGGCCCCTCGGGTTCTCGGATTTCCAGGGACCAAGATGCAATGGGAGAGGCGTCTCGAGCACTGATTTGGATAAAGAGTTCATCATCCACACCGTCGTTATCAGGACTAAAGTACTGGGGTCGCGTAGAAAGACTCAATACCGGACCAGTGATATCTACTAAGATCGGTGCACCCATGATCTCTATCTGGTCACCCTTGGCATATTTTACCGTAAGGCGGGGTTGGTAGGTGCCTTCTCTTACCACTCCAGCGGCATCCCGCCCGTCCCAGCTAAGAGTTTCCGGGGGGATCGGGGCGGTTCGAATTGCTGGTGCCGAGCCCTGGGCCGGGCTGCCGCTTCCGGTGGCCGTTCCTGTGGTAGGAACAGAGGTTCCTAGAATACGGTGACTGGTTCCCTGTTCAGTAAGAAGTTCCAGCTTCCAGCTTTCAATGCCATCCTTTAAGGTAAGGACTATGGAGAAGTTTACCGTATCCGCTACACCATCACCATTGGGAGAAATAGCCTGGGTAGAGGCGGTAAGGAAGGCCCGGGGAACGCGGCTATCCATGACGATGCCTTCGATGGTTCGGCTTGTGGTGTTGCCCGCTTCGTCGGTGCTGCTTGCAACGATAGAGTAGGTCCCGTCGGCGGTCTGATTTCCCGCCCTATCAGTTCCGTTCCAGCGAATATCGGGAGCAGCCCCCCTCCATTCCCAGCTCTGGACTATCTGTCGATTCTGGTTAAGGATACTCAAGGTCCACGTATCGTTCCCGGGGGTCCGAACTTGAATGGGGAGGAAGTCCCGATTCCCATCGTTGTTCGGTGAGAAGAGCGTATACGGTACAGAGAGTTCTATTTGTGGGGCCTGGGTATCTACGGTGAAGGGGAGGGAACTTGCTACTGGCTGATTCCCTGCCACATAACGAATCTGTAAACGGGCCGTATATTTTCCATCGGGAACCACCGTGCCAGCGGTGTTTTTACCATCCCATACGGTGTTTTGGGGCGCCGTGTTTCGTCCTTCAAAGATGCGGACCGGCGTATTCTGGCTGTCTAAAATTTCAAGCCGCCAGTTCGCGATTCCTTCGGTTACCTGGAGTTGGGGAATAATGGTGATTGTATCTTTTACCCTATCTCCGTTTGGCGAGAATGCCCGACTATCGGTATTCACGAGTACTGGTGTGTCAACGGTGGTAAGGGTAAACTGCACCGCGTTGGAAGTACCCCGGTTTCCGGCCCTATCGATACTGACCAGCCGATATTCATACACGCCATCAGGCACCGGTCGCCCCTGAGAATCCCGACCATCCCAGGTGATGCGGGGATCTACCTTTCCACTGAAAGAGAAGGTCCGGACCAGGATCCCTGTCCCTTCACCGGTTCGGCTTGCCACCGGGGCCTTTCCTGCTTCCTGCACCAGGCGAATTTCGCCGGTCCACTGGATTTCTTCGCTACTATCCTGGGTAAACTCCATTTCGTCTAGGTTCCCGTCGTTGTTGGGAGAGAAGGCCGGATAGGATGCCACCACCCGGGCCGTTGGGGCGGTTATATCGAGCACAAAAGAAGGCGATTTGGTAACCGCCACATGGCCGTTCTGGTAGGTAACCCGTAATTGGGCCTGATACGTCCCTTCGGGTAAGAGGGCCCCCTCTCCTGATTTTCCATCAAAAATGACCTGGGCCGGTGGAGCCATCGTGGTGCCTTCAAAGATTCGCCGTACCGCGCCAGCACCATCCAAAATGCTTAGATCCCAGCGGGTTATCCCTTCTTTTACCGGAACCCCCGGACTTAACACCAGGGTATCCTTTATTCCATCTCCGTTTGGTGAGAAGAAGCCTTCGTTGATGAGCAGACTTACCACCGGCCGCTCGGTGTTTATGATGATATTGCCTAACTCGGTGCTCCCCGTGTTCTGGGCCCGGTCTGTGGCGCTTATCCGATAGGTATATACCCCATCGGGGACGATCTGTCCCGTGTCGTTCTTCCCGTTCCAGATAAGACTTGCCGGGGCGGTGGTGCTGGTTCCCGCAGGACTTGCATTGGTGAAATTAAAGCTTCGAACCAGGGCCCCTGCGGCGTTGAATATTCCCCCTTCCCATCTATCTTCGATAGAACCTTCTAGAACAATTTCAAAGGTATCCTTGTTTCCATCTCCATCGGGAGAAAAGATTTTAAGTTGATTCAGGTCCGTGTTTCCCCCGGCCCGGATAATCCGAACAACCGGGGCCGTATTGTCTACCACCACCTGGTAAGTTGCGGAAGTACTCTCGTTGCCGTTGTCGTCCTTAGCGCTAACCTTAAAGAAGTAGTTGCCATCGGGAGCAAGGGATCCATCGTCTAAGATGCCATCCCAGCGAAGGGTGGCGGGAACTTCGACCCCTGATTTTACATCGAGGATCCGATCGATTATGTTCCGTACCCCCTGGGTTTCAGGTCGGCGCTCTTTGTTTCGGTAGGTCCGCACTACCTGGTTGTCCTGGTTCAGAATGGTAAATTCCCAGGAAGCCACATAGCGGCTATCGGTAATAGAAATGGGAAATTCCAGTACATCCGCCTTTCCATCGTTATTGGGAGATATGTAGCGGGTCTCTGGATAGTCTATGGTGATAACAGGTCCCTTTGTATCAGCTACCCCCAGGGTCCAGGTAAGACCTGCGCCCACGGCCATGATATCTGGATAGAGGGGCTTTACCGCAAGACTTGTGGCCATCTCTCCTTCCCGTGGGAGGGCGCCTTCTTTAGTAGTATCTCCGTTCAGTTTGAAGTTAGCGGTGATCCCTACGGATGGAATAAAAGAGGGGCCTTTCCCTGCAAGACTTTCCCGAACGTTAAAACCCGTGGCGGAAGAAATAGTGATAAAGCGGGCAATAGTAGCGGACAGGCCAAGTTTCCCCGTTAGATTGGTAAAGCCGGGCAAACCGAGATCCAGGGCTGCCCCCAGGACCAAAGGATCCGATCGATTCTCTTTGCCGGGGATACGGAAAAAGTCAAAGGCTACGCCGCCGGCGAGCGTAAAGGGGCTGGGGACGTAGCTTTTTCCAAGGCCCCCAAGACTCAAGGCCCAGCTAAAGTTGTGGAGGGGCCCCACCGTTCCTACACGATGATAAAAACCCAGGTCAGCCGCCGCGGTCCAGTCCTTTCCTAACCCTAGATTCAAACCAAGACCGAAGGACATCCCGGGGTAGAGTTCCTTGGCCACGTACAGATCGGTGCCGAAAACAGTTCCCAGGGGCATGCTGTTAAAGGGACTCGTAATAAGACGAAGGGAACTGCCAAAAACGGCGTACCGGGTAGGATACACGACCCCAAGGGAAATGGCGTTCCCATAACCCGCATCCGATCCGGTGCCGGCAATTCCTAGATACCCTACATCCAGCACGATCCGCTGGGCAGAGCCGAGGGTTGCAGGGTTCAGAGAAAGGGCCTGAGAATTAGTAGTACTGGTGGTAAAAAGCCCAGATCCCGCATAGACCGGTGAAAAAAGATCTACCACACTGTCCTGACCATTGGGGGGTTCTGCCCCTGCCCAATATACTTTCCCTATAAAAATACCTAATAAAAAAAACGTTCCTAACTTTAAAAAAAACTTCCCTCTACCCATTATACACTCCTTGTCCTATAAACAATCGGCGGTTAATATATGATACATAATGGTTCTTTTTCCGCATAGGGTAGCCGAAAGAAAAAAATGAAAAACAACAGGGATACCTCTTTTTTAAAAGGCTTATCTGTTCCTCTAGGGTCCACTGGGTCAAACATACGTTTCTCGTATACCCTTCTCCCGGATACGCCCCTTGGTGTTCTTGGGATAGTTGCAGTGGCAGAAAAAGAACGGGAAACCCTATGGTGTCTTGCGTTCCTTCCGGAACATGAATTGGGACAAAAGGCGATGGCCTATGAAGGGATTTTTAAAATCCCTCTCGGGGTTCCCCTTCGTAAAGAAACGAGTCCCCTCCTTTCTATGGCAACCCAGCAAATAGAGGAATATTTTAAGGGACTTCGAAGGGATTTTTCTCTCCCCCTGGCAGTTTTTTCTTCTGATCTCCGACTGGGAACTCCCTTCCAACAGAAGGTATGGCAGACTTTGCTCCAGATTCCCTATGGAAGTACCTGCTCGTACGGGGAACTAGCGGAACGGCTTGGCCTTTCTCGAGGGTATGCCCGGGCGGTAGGGAATGCGTGTGGTGCGAATCCCCTCCCCCTGGTGATTCCCTGTCATCGAGTAATAGGTACCGAAGGAGCCCTGGGTGGTTATTCCGGTGGAATAGAAAAAAAACGATGGCTTCTTACCCTTGAGGGGACAGGAAAAGCGGGCTTCTAAAACCCTGAACAAAGTCCAACCCTCGGGCCAGGCGATTTCAAACCGGTGAGATCACCCTAGTTCTCAAAAGGTCTCCCTCAGAAAAAACGGATGGGGCTTTCTAAGACAGGTTTTCAGGATTGGTGGCCGTAGCTTTTTCTACGGGAGAAAGAAGCCCTTCTATCCGGTACATCAGGCTCCCTTCGGGGTTCACCAGGATTTGGGCAAGGCCCCGATGACAAAGCCCATCAAGGAGGGCCTGGGCTTCCTCTATAGAAACACCCAGGTGCAGCACCACTTCAGTGGGGGTAACAAGGCCCCCTTGTTGTCGGGCAAGGGAAATAATCCCCCGCTCTAAACTAACACGCCGTTCCTTTTGTTGGTTCTTTTGAGATCTCCGATACAGGGCAATGCCCCCGACCAAAAACCCCAATGGGAAAGGCAGCGTAACCACATCCTGCAAGATGTTAGGATTATTGGGGTCTGTCATATTAATGATGCCGCCCACTAGGAGTAAAAAACCTCCCACGGCTAGTACGATTCCTATAAATGCCTGAACTTTTTTCCCCATAGTCGTATCCCTGTTAAGAACCCCCTTTCTGATCATTCTTCTTTCAGTATAGTACCATGGTTTTTCAATTTTTCTAGCTGCTGGAGCTTTTTCGGGGGTTTTTGATTTTTGGGACCCCTGATTTTTTTGGAGCCCCGGGGCCCGTCTCTAGAAACCCCTTTTACGGTATTCTTGCGGCCCAGCGGAGGGCCCGCTGGAGGATGGTGCGGACTACAGGATGTTCCCAGGTGCTGGGATTGTGACCGGGGGAAAAATAAAACACCCTTCCAAGCCCGTAGGGTTTTATCCAGCCAAGGGGGACCGAAAACTCTTCCCAGGTGGTATAAAACAAAGTCCGGAAAGGTCCGTGGGTTTCCAGAAGGTATAACTCATCTTCTAGCGAAAAGGGAACTAAATCGCTACTGATGTGGTGGATAGGTTCTTGAATCTGGATAGAAAAGGGCCCAGCCACAGGATGGGCAAGGAAGGTAGCCCCGATCATTCTGTGATAGGCCTCGGAGTTCAAAAAGGCCGCACTGGCACTGTGAATACCTACAAAGCTTTTTGGCGGCCCATACCGGTCTTGTTGCATGCCCGCCATGGCTTCCAGCAGGGACCGTTCATGAAGGGGGGAAAGGCCTTTCCCTGATACGCAGCACAGTACCACAGAAAAATCCCGGAGTGCGTCGGGTAAAAGGGCGTCCATATCCTCGGTGTACGTGGCGGTATACCCTTCTTCCTTTATAAGGCGCTCGAGGAATGGGTGGTATACCTCGAAGGGATGGTAGGGACTATCGGTTCCCCCAAGGCACAGGATGTTTACCATGGAAGGGGCTTTCCCTCCCAATCAATGTAGAGGGGATGTGTTTGTGGCATCCCTTCCTCTACGGTCTCCATGATGCGTTGGTATACTGCCCGGGCAGATTCGGCAGGACTAAGGGATGCTCCTTTCCCACCCATATCGGTTTGAACCCAGCCGGGATGAATAAGTCGAATTCGGAACCCCTCTTTGCCCAGGCGGTTCTGGAGAATCCGCATAGCCATGTTCAGGGCCGCCTTGGACATGCAGTAGGAATATTCCCGTTCCCGCCAGCAATTTCCGATGCTTCCTGCTTCGGAGGATATGGATATGATGGTTTTCCCCTGCCCTTTCTGGAGAAGGGGAAGCATGTGTTGCACCATCATGAGGGGGGCCACCGAATTCACCGCCAGGGTAGGAAGATATACCGAGAAATCAAGGGCCCCGATATCGGGGCGCCCCTGTTCTAGATGCACCGCCGCATTGTTAATGAGGATATCTATTGAGTCGGTCCACTGTTCTAGTTCTTTTTTTGCCTGTTTAATCTGGGCTTCCTCTGCCACGTCGCAAGAGATCGTTCTCAACTGGTGATTCTTTTGATACAGGCTTTCAAGATGGGCGAGATCTTCCCCTTTGCTTCGATAGGTGGCAAAGACCTGATGGCCCTCTTGTAAAAAGTGATGGGTAAGGGCAAGTCCCAACCCTCGATTCGCACCAGTGATAAGTACCTTCATAGGAAACCTCCTGAAGGGGAGACCCCTTTTTGGTGTTAGGGTATACCCTTTTTTTAAAATTGTAAATTATCAATTTTGTGGCTTTTAGAATAACCGATTCCCCCTTGCGATGAAAAAGCCCCCTCTTTATGATGGGGGTATTATGAAAAAATCCGTCGTTACCTATACCATTCCGGTTTTATTAGGCTACCTTCCCCTGGGGTTTGCCTTTGGTTTTTTATTAGTCGATGCGGGGTATCCCTGGTGGCTTGCGCCCCTCATGAGCCTTTGCATGTATGCGGGGGCTGGCCAGTATATTGCGGTGGGATTGTTTGCCGCCGGGGCATCTCTCTGGGAGGCCGTCCTGGTCACCCTGTTAGTGAATGCCCGCCATGTGGCCTACGGCATGGCCCTGTTACAGCGTTTTCCGGGTCGTTCCTGGCGGCGCCTCTACCTGATATTCGCCCTTACCGATGAAACCTTCGCGCTCCTTTCTTCTCTGCCGCTCCCCGCGTCCCCCGAAGAAGTCGAAACCTACCATAAAAGGATGTTCTGGATAGCCCTCCTGAATCATCTGTATTGGATTGCAGGGGGAACCCTCGGGGCCATCGCAGGGGCTCTTCTTCCCTTTAAGATTGAGGGCCTGGCCTTTGCCCTTACGGCATTGTTCATCATTTTGATGGTGGAACAGATATATCATGTTCGGCAGGCCCGGCCTTTTGTGGTGGCCGGCCTGGCGGCCATTGGGGCCCGACTTGTTCTTCCGGGACGGATCGTGCTCCTGGGGTCGATTGTGGTTGCCCTGGGAATACTGGGCTTGATGTATCGCCGCTCAGAGGAAAAAGGGGGCCTTCCATGTTGAGTCTTGCTCAGGCCCTGGGCTACACGGTGGTGATGGCCCTGATTATTTTTTGCTGTCGGGCCTTTCCCTGGATATTGCTGGCCCTGCAAGAAGTGGTGCGGTTCAAAGGGGCCCGCCGACCCGGGAAGGCCGTGACACCCCTTTCAGATACGGAAAAGACTGTAGAGGCGGGGGATATTCCTTCAGCCACGGAACCGGCTTTCTGTGGGGCAGAGGAGAGGAAATACCCTTCCTGGTTACCCTTTGTGGAACAGACGGTGCCTCCCACGGTGATGACCATCCTGGCCTGCACTTCTATCATGGATGGGCTCTGGCAAGGGCCACCGACCCCCTGGGCGACCGCCGGGGCGGCCCTTGCAACGCTGGTGCTCCATCTGTGGAGGCGGAATACCCTGTTGAGTATCCTCGGCGGGACGGGGCTGTTTATCCTGCTGGGGGTGGTGTTGGGGGGAAGCTGAAGGGACCCCTTCCCACGGTGAAGGGTTGCCCCATTCTGGAGTGGGGGGAGCGCCTGATCGCCTGAGCCGTGGGGAAAGGGTAGTGGCCCGGGCTGATAAGACCGGGCATAGGATAGGGTCGGGCGGCGAAGGAAGCAGGCGCGTGGGGGGAGCCGCGACGACTTAGGCGGGTCCCGATGGGGGCCAAGCCGGTAGGGGGCGGTGCGGTGCTCCCCCTCATTGAAAAAAACGCGGACAGAGGGCAAAGAGCGTCCCTGGTGCCTGTTGTTTCTCCGGTCCCTTGCCGGTGGGGCTATTTTTCTCTATTATTGGAATATGCAGATATATACGTTAGGGCATGAGGTGCTTCGGCAGAAGGCCCTGCCCGTACAGGATATCAACGATGAAATAGTCGCTATTGTGAAGGAAATGCGGGAGACCATGTATGCGGGGCGAGGTATTGGCCTTGCGGGTCCCCAGGTGGGTCTCTTGCAACGGATTTTTGTGGTCCACATAGAAGGGGATATCCCCCGGGTGTTTATAAATCCTTCGATTATCCAGACGTCTCCGGAATTAACGGAATACGAAGAGGGGTGTCTTTCTATACCGGGTCTGTATGGGGAGGTAAAACGGCCGGAAGCAGTAAGGATCCAGGCCTGGAATGAACGGGGTCGGCCCTTTACCCTCGATGCGGAGGGGCTCCTTGCCCGGGTGATTCAGCATGAGTACGATCACCTGGAGGGGATTCTCTTTATCGATCGACTGTCGGAGCCTAAACGGAAGAAGCTGCTTGCCCTGTATGATAAAAAATTGCGGGCCTAGATAGAAAGGAGTAGGGGTGGTGAGAATTCTCTTTGCATCCAGTGCCGCGATAGCTATTCCCTGTTTACGGGCCCTGGTGTTTGGGGAGGGAGGAGAACCCTCTCCGCCGGTGGTGCGGAGGCCCTGGACGGTGGTGGGGGTGCTCACCAATCCTGATAGTTCCCGGGGGCGGGGCGGGGTGGTCTTACCCACCGATATCGCCCTGGCAACGGAGGAGATAAATCAGCGGCTGGTCCTGGAGGGTGGGGAGCCCATTCCTATCTTGAAGTTTGAAAAACTTAATGGGGCTTCCCGAGAAGCGGTGGCGGCCCTTTCGCCGGACCTCCTGGTTTCTTTTGCCTATGGTAAAATTTTTGGTCCCAAATTCCTTGCCCTGTTCCCCTCAGGGGGAATAAATATCCATCCTTCCTTGTTGCCCCGGTATCGGGGGCCGACGCCCATTCCCGCGGCGATTTTGCATGGGGATCGGGAAACGGGTATTACGGTGCAACGGATCGCCCTGGAAATGGATGCGGGGGATATCCTTTTACAGGAGTCTTTTCCGCTCTCGGGACGGGAAACCACGGAGCGTTTGAGTTTCTTTGTGGCAGAACGGGCGCCGGGACTGCTTATCCAGGTGTTGCAGGATATGCTCGCCGGCAAGCTCCAGGGGATGCCCCAGGATAATAACCAGGCAACGTACTGTCATCTTATAAAAAAAGAGGATGGAAAGATCGATTGGTCCCGTTCGGCCCGGGATATTGATGCCCAAATTCGGGCCTATACTCCCTGGCCCCTGTGTTATACCCTTCATAAGGGGCAGCTTCTGTATGTGTTGGAGGCAGAACCGGTGGACGAAGGGGAAGGGGCCCCCGGTGGTGAGGGAAAACCGCCGCCTGGCGTCGTGGTGGGCGTAGACAAAGGAAGGGGAATATTGGTACAAACTGGAGAAGGACTTTTAGCGCTGCGTCGCTTGCAGTATGCTACTAAGAAAGCTCTGGATTGGAAGAGTTTCTTGAATGGGGCGCGGGATATGGTGGGATCCCGTCTTGGAGATAGTTGAGGGTATATGAAACTGTTTCAACGATTCGATATCGATTTTGACCCTGATGCGATGGAGACCTATCTTTCGAAGCATGGGCGGCTTTTCATTTCTGCCGCGGTGGCCCTCTTGGTGTTGATGGGAATCGTGGCGGTCACCGTCTTGGGCCTGGCCTTGCGGGGTGGGGAACAGACCATGGTTCCCAATGTGGTGGGAAAGGAACTCACCGCGGCCCTGTTGGAACTGCAGGCGAAGGAACTGTATCCCCGGATCCAATTACGCTACTCTAATAGCGCTACCGATAAGGGAACCATCCTGGAACAGGATCCCCGGCCGGGAACCATCGTGAAGGCGGGGCGGCGTATCCGTCTTGTGGTGAGTCGGGGCATGGTGGTAGATAAGGTAGAAAACTACATCGGACAGAACATTGACGATGTAAAGATCCATCTCCAGACCCTCTTTGCGACGGCGAGTCGCCCTCTTCTCTCCCTTCGGGAGCCGCCATTGTATAAGTATTCTTCTGAACCGGCGGGTACGGTGTTGGAGCAAAAACCTGAGCCCGGTACTAATATTGATGGGCCAACCCAGCTGGAACTGGTGGTGAGTCGGGGCCCAGAAAATGCCATGATCAAGGTGCCCGATGTGGTGGGCCTTCCCTTTGCGGATGCCCTGGAACGGCTCCGCCAGGCCGGTGTCTGGTTTACCTGTTCCAGTCGCCCAGTCGAGAACCGGGAAAATCCCGGGGCGGTGGTTTCTCAGCTTCCCGCAGGGCAGGCCGTTGTGGCGGCTAATACGGTGGTGAACCTGGTGATTGCCGAGCCGGCCTCTCTTCCGGAAGAGACGGTGTTTGGCATCTTTGCCCAGAATTTGCCCCAGTATCCCTACCCGCTGGAGATTAAACTTGAATCGATCAGTCCCTCCGGGGAACGGAAGCGGATTTTTGTTGGGCCCTGCCCTGGGGGTGATGTGACCCTTCCGTACCAGGTAGAGCGGGGATCGGTGCTGGTCCTGTCGGTGTTGAATCGGGAAGTTATCCGCAAAACCGTGGAGTAAGTTTCTGATAAGGGAGCCCGCGAAGAGGCGTTTGTCTCGGACTCTCGAACCCCTGTCACCCGAGGAAGTAAGGACCCGCCGGCAAAAGGCGCCTCATCTCTCCATGGGCCAGAAGGATGCAGGCTCCCAGAAGGGGGCAAAGGTTCCCCGCGTGGGTGCCCGAAAGGCGGAGGCTCCTTGGGGCGCTTGTTATTGCTGGCTTCTCGGACTGCTTGTGTTTGTCCCTGCCTCGGTGCGCTGGTTCTTTCTGGCACGGTAGCGGCCCCTATCAGTCTAGGGGCTTTGTGCAGGGCCCCGCAGGGCTTCCAGTACCGCCCGGGCTACGTCGGCTCGCTGTTCTACGTGCGGAAGAATTTCTTCCAGGGATGCCTTTCTTAGGTTTTCCAGGGAACCAAAGGCACGGATAAGGTGGATTGCCCGTTTTTCCCCGATGCCGGGGATCGCTTCCAGGGTGGAAAGCTGAAGGTCCCGACTCCGGAGCCGTTGGTTCAGGCCGGTGGCAAAGCGGTGGGTTTCGTCCCGGATGAACTGAAGAAGCCGCAGGGCCTCTGAGCGCTGATCGAGCCGAATAGGCGATGCGGCGGCGGGAAGCCACAGTTCTTCCTCCTGTTTTGCAAGGCCTACCACAGGAATAGAAAGGCCCAGGGCCGTAATGATGCTGTGAGCGGCGTTCGCCTGGCCGAGCCCTCCATCAATAAGAATGAGGTCTGGCAGTTCTGCCTCTTCCGCAAGGAGCCGCGAATACCGTCGGGAAAGGGCTTCCCGCAGGGCCTCGTAATCATCGATTTTTCCTTCCAGGGTACGGATTTTAAAGTACCGATAGTTTTTCTTATCCGGCCTTCCTCCCACGAATGAAATAAGGGATGCCACGGTGTGTCGGCCTCCCAGGTGGGCCACATCGAATCCCTCGATCCGATAGGGAAGGGCGGGCAATTGCAGGACCCTCTGGAGTTCTTCTAGGGCGGGGCCTTCTCCCCGTTCCCGGATGATTCTTATCAGTTCTTCCTTGGCGTTCTGATGGGCCAGGGCAAGGATGGCCCCGTGTCGCTGATCCTGGGAGAAGTATGCCCCTTTCTCGGCTGCCTCTTCGTTAGGGGTGATTTTTTCCCCCGCGGTGCTTTTTTCAGTGCCAAAGAAAAAGCCGGGGTGTTCATGGAATGCCTCGGAGAAGAAGCGCTGGACCTCCTCAAGGCCTTCCACCTTTTCCTGAAAAAAGATGAAGGGAGGGGGCCGGTGGGTGTCGTTGTAATAAGAAAGGAGAAACTGTTGTATCGATTCGCTGGTTTCGGCGGCGGAGCGGGTTCGGTACAATTCCCGGCCAATGAGTTTTCCTTCCCGCATGGAGAACACCGAAAAGACTGTGAATACCCCTTCGCTTGCCCAGGTAATGTAGTCCCGGGCCTGGGGGTCGAAGTCCACCACCGCGTTGGTGTGGGAAAGTTCTTCAATGTGCCGAATGGCATCCCGGTAGCGGGCCGCTTCTTCAAAGGCAAGGCGAGTTGCGGCTTCTTCCATTTTTTTCTGGAGGTCCTGAAGGAGTTTTTCTGTTTTACCGGAAAGCAACTCCCGAACTTGCTCGATGTAGGATGCGTAGGTTTGTTCATCAATTTTACCCGCGCAGGGTGCGCTGCATCGACCCATGTGGTAGTAGAGACAGGGGTGTTCCCGTTTTTTAAGGGTTTTGCAATGTCGCAGGGGAAAAAGGGTTTTTATGATGTCCAGAAGGTTTTCGAGGGCCCCCACATTGGGGTAGGGACCGTAATATTCAGATCCATCCTGGACAATGTAACGGGTTTTAAAGACCCGGGGAAAGGGTTCGTGGGTGATACGAACGACGGGGTAGGTTTTTCCATCTTTAAGGTTGATGTTGTATCGGGGACTGTGCTGTTTTATCAGGGTGTTTTCCAGGAGCAGGGCTTCGTATTCATTGGAAACCACAATGGTTTCTATGCTGGCAAGATGAGAAAGGAGGGTTCTCGTTTTAATATCCTTGGGGCCATTGAAATACGAGGCAAGCCGATGGCGCAGTACCTTGGCCTTCCCCACATAAATGATGTGCCCTTCCCGATCCTTCATCAGGTACACCCCGGGGTTCAAGGGGGCGCTCTTTACGAATCGTTTCAATTCGCTATAATCAAGGGTATTCGATCGATTCATGGCCGTAATGTTCCGATATACTATAAGATACGATAGATGAAGCGACAGAGCATAGCCCTTGGAGGGGTACTGGCAATTTCTTTTTTTCTCATGGTTCCGCTGGCGGTGGCCCAGCAGTATCCAGTTCTTCGTCTGGGTGGAAAAGAGGGGTGGTCCCTGGTCCAGGAACGGTGGGGAGTCCGGGAAGAAGTGCGAGGGGGCTCTTCCTTTTTGGTCCTTTCTTCGGTTTCTGAGGGAGCATCGCTTTCGCCTACGGTGGATCTGGCCCTTTCCTTTGATGAGCCGGTCCCATCTCAGTATCGAGATCAACAGGGGCGTTATGACCTGGTGGTGAGTTCTTCGGTGCTGGCCGGCGGCAGTTCCCAGGCCTGGCGCGGTGCCGGGGTAGCTGTCTTTGGGGCCCTGGAGGAAAACCAGGGAGGTGCCGGAACAAGCAGCGGAAATCCCCAGGGAAATCCCGGGGGGGGAAGCGGGAATATCCAGGGGGCGTTGGGGGGGAACTCTCTGACTGCTTCGGTGGGGATAAAGGTGTTTCCCCGTCAGGATGCTCTGTTTAGGGGCCCCCGGCGGATCGAGGACTTTTCTATCGAATTCTGGTTGTACCCCTATACGATGGAAAATGGGCAGCAAATTCTGGACTGGAGTGGTATTCATCAAAGGCCGGATGGGAAGCAGGTGTTCCAGCGGATCCGCTGCCAGATAACGAGAAATCGGTTGGAATGGATTTTTCAGGACTTCTTTGTCTCCCCCGATGAACGGCAGGGAACTACCATATCCCTGCGGGGTCTTACGACTCCCCTCCCTAAGAGCTGGTCCCATCATTTAATTCGTTATGAAGCAAAAACGGGTCTCCTGGAATACCTGGTGAATGGCCAGATTGAGGGGGTCGCGTATACCACCTCTACAGGTCGGGAAGGGGGTACCCTGTATGCTCCCCTGGTGGGCCGGAGTGGCGAATTCATCCTGGGGCAACGGTATACGGGGGCTATGGATGAGGTGGTCATTCACTCTGTCTATGTGGAACGGCCCGTGCTCTCCCGACTGCCTCCGGCGGGGGGCTATGTGGTGAGCCGGCCCCTTGATCTGGGGTTTCCCAATTCCCGCCTTCTGCGCCTCGATGCCATAGCCTATCCTAAAATAGAGGATCGGGGCGTTTCTTCCACCCCATGGCTGGCTCCGGAAATACGTCTCTATGTACGGATGTTAGATGCCCCGATTGAAGGGGGAGAAAAGGAATGGATCCCGGTTCGTCCCGGTATCCCGCTGGGTTCGGAGTTTCCTCGAGGCCGCTATGTGCAAATTCGGGCCGAATTCTACGCTTCTTCTGATGGGAAACAGAGCCCTTCCTTACAGGAAATACGACTTTCCTATGAGCCTGATAGGCCCCCACCGCCGCCGTCTCAACTGGTGGCTATTCCGCGGAACGGTGCGGTAGAGCTTCGGTGGAAGCCCAGCGCGGATACCGATGTGGCGGGATATGTGGTATACTATGGAATGGCCAGCGGAGAATATTTTGGAACCGATGCAGCGCAGGGCCCGTCCCCCATTCGGCTGGGACCTACAACGAGCGTGGTAATCGAAGGATTGCAGAATGGGCGGGTGTACTATTTTGCTGTGGCGGCCTACGATAGCGCCCAGCCTCCCCAGGAGGGAGAACTTTCTCGGGAAGTTGCTGCACGTCCCGGAAGGATTGAACCATGAGTTCCGTTGACATACAAAGCCTGTGGGAACGAGCCCGGGGTGCGTTTCGCCTGGGAGATTATCGGGAAGCGGAACGGTTGCTCCTCCTCTATCTTCAACAGAATCCTCCTTCGCGGGAAGCCCGCCTTCTCTTGGGAATTACCCTTGCAAAGGAAGAAAAGCACGCTGAGGCGGAGAAAATTTTTAAGGAACTCCTTGCAGAAAACCCCCGGGATCTGGAGGCCCTGAATAATCTGGCGGTAATCTACCGGCGTCAGGAACGCTTCACCGAAGCCTTGGACATGCTCGAAAAGGCCCTGGAACTCGATCCTGGCCGGGTGGAACTCCACTACAACATGGCCAATATTTACAAGCAGACCCACAACTACAAGGCCGCGGCCATGGCCTATGCCCGGGTGATAGAGCTGGATAACCGGTATATCCCGGCCTACAACAACCTGGGAACCATGTACGAAAAGCTCCACGAATGGGACCGGGCCTGTGAGGTGTACAAGAAGGGGCTTAGTTTAGATAGAAACAATCCAACCCTCCATTTTAATTACGGTATTGCCTTGGAAGCCCAGGGGCAGCTGGATAGGGCCGCCGCGGAATACGAGGCGGCCCTCCGGGCCCGGCCAGGCTGGATAGAAGCGATGAACAACCTGGCCCTGATTCAATATAAACAGGGCCATCATCGGGAGGCCCTGGAGGGTTTTCGACGGATCCTCGCTATCGATCCGGATAATGCGGAGGCCCACAACAATAGGGGCCTTATCTTTGCCGACGAGGGAAATTTTGAAGAGGCCATCCGGGAGTATCGCCAGGCCCTTGAACTGGATCCCCATTCGGTAAAGGCGGTGGTGAATCTGGAGTATGCCCTTGAATCGGTGGGTAAATTGGGTGATGCCCTGGTAGAACTAGAGCGGCTGGTAAAGTTAGTTCCCGATAGTATCGAAGTACGCCTTCGGCTGGCGTCGTTGTACCTGAAGTTACAGCGCTATCCTGAGGCGCTGGAACAGGCCGAGCGGGCCCTGGAATGGGACGAACGGAACGTTCAGGCCCTCCGGATAAAAGGGGTGGCCCTGCGGGCCATTGGAAAAACCAGCGAAGCCCAGAAGATCTTTGAAAAGATTTTACAGATAGATCCCACCAATTATTCTTTTTATCTTGACCTCGCGGATCTTCATTTTCAGAATCATCAGTACCCTGAGGCAGAACAGCGGTTGCTTTCCTATCTTCAAAAAAGACCCCAGGATAGGGATGCAAAATTCCTTCTTGCCCGGCTCTATGGAGAAATGGGGCATTATCCTCATGCCATCCAGATTCTAGAGGAACTGGTTCGCCAGAATCCCCATGATACGGAAGCCCTGGCGAGCCTTGCCCAGTTGCAGGAAAAAACGGGCAATGTGGAACGGGCCCTGCGAACGGTGGATGCCCTTATCAATCTCCAGGGAAAGCGGGCCACCCCCGAAGACATTAGTGATTTAAATGCCTCCCTTGAGATGTATGAAAAAATAATTCGCCAGTATGCGGGTTCCCTGACGGATATCTGGAAAAAGAACGTGAGCCGTTTGGCGGAACAAGTTCCGGAAGAAGAGCCGGAACTGGATACGCTGCTGTTGGGAACCACAGAAAAGGTGAGTATAGAAGAAGATGCGGACACCCTTTTTATAGAAGATGTGGAGACCATCGAAGAGCCAGAACCGGAAGAAGAAGAGGTTGTGCCGGAGGATACGTTCACCCTCCCCGAAGAAGAACCCCTTCCTCGTGATAGCTGGGCTGGATTAGTGGAAGGGTCCCCCCGGGAAGAAGGAGGGGAAAGGGAAGGGGCGCCTTTTTCCTCGGAAGGAGAACCGCCCGGAGATGCCGGCGCCGAGGCTCTTTCAGAGGACCTTCCCCCGAGACCCCCGCAAAAAGAAAGGGTGCCGCCGGAAAATCCCCCCGGGGAGTTCCCGGGACAGCCAGGTTCTTTTCCGTATTCGGGGAATATGGTCCCGCCAGTTTCCTTCCCCCCCATTGTTTCTTCCATTCCTCCCCAACCGAATATGGGCCCGGCGGCGTTTCCTCCCCTGGGGAGTGGGTCCCCTGCTCAGCCCTTTTCGGGGGTGACTCCTTCGAGTCCTTCACCTGCCCCGGCATATCAACTGTCTCCTCCTCCTCCTCCTCCGGGACCTTACCCATCGGCGCCTTCCCCCTCATATGGGCCGCCCCCTATGGCGGCGCCCCCTGTGCAGCCTCCTTCCTACACGCCCCCCGCTGATTTTCGACCAGGACCGTTGGACTATGCTCCGCCTTTTTCTCCCTCCTCTCCCGCATCGTCTCCCTCGGGGCGTCCTTCTCCTCCTTCCCGGGGAATGCCAGAAAAGGGCCCGAAAGAGCCTCTGTCTGAGCAAGAACCGTTGCCTATGAGCGACGAAGAGGAGCCCATCCTTCCGCCGTTGCCGGATATAGAGGAGGAAGAAGGGGACCTTTCGTTAGATGATATTCCTTTAGAAGAGATTGAACCCCTGGAAGAAGAATTGGATGGGGAAAATTGGCTATCCCCTGAAGATGAGGGAACAGAGACCCCACAAGCCCTGGAAGAACCTCTAGAAGAAGAACCCCTTTCGGCGGCGGAACTCTCCGATTCGGTCCTTGAAGAGCCCGAGGCAAACCTGCCATTAGAAACCGTATCTCTGGAACCGGAGGACCAAAGTGCCGAAGAACCGGAACTTTTACCAGAGGGAGAGGACAGTACGGTAGACCAACTAGAGCCTTTACCGGAAGCAGAAGAGAACCTGCCGGAATCGGAAAACTTCCCTGATGAGTTGGAGAATGCCCCGGAATACACCGAACCCTTGCCGGATGACCTCTTCCCTGAATTGGAAGACAGTGACCTCTGGGACGAGGCTCTTCTTTTTGAAGACGAAGGGGGCCTTCAGGACGTCCAGGAACCCCTTCCTCCTCTGGAGGAAGAGCCCCTGGATCTGGAAGCGGGGATGGAGGAACTTCCCTCCCTTGAGGATCTTCTCGCGGAAGAGAGAGAACTCGATCGATTGGAAAAGGAAGAGGAAGAAGCGGAGGGTTCCCCTATGCTTTCTGGCATTCCGATGGAAGAGGGCCCCCCTTCTTCTCGTGCCCCTGAGGGGGACTCTGCTCTGTCTCCTCTCTCTCAGAGGCCTTCCTTTTCTCCTCGAGAGGAGCCCCAATCACCTGTCGGCCCTGCTAGTAGGGTGCCCTCACCGGAGGAATCGGTGGGTTCTCCAAGTGTAGAGGCGGGTCCTGATACCCCTTCTTCTCCAACAGGAATATCCCCTGAAGCAGAAAGACCCTATGAGGGGAAGTCTCCTGCTCCACCGCCGTTGGAACTTTTCCGGTACCTTAAGGAACTTACGGAACAACTCCCGGAAGAGCAAAAGCGGGCATTTCAACGGAGCGAAGCCCGATTAAAAATGGAATATGTAATGGAAAAGCTCGAAGGACAGGGGGGCTTACTCAGAAAGGCCGAAGAGCGGATTATAAAAGAGAAAACGGAAGAAGTCCCGCGGGCTTCCCGGGGGGGTGCACAGGGGCTTCCGCCGGTTTCAGAGACCCTTCGGTATCTTCGATCCATGGCGGGGAATCTTCCGGATCCGGATCTTTCCCAGGTAATGGGGAAAAAATTGGAAAAGGTGTTAAAGAATCTGAATGGTAAGGGAGGAACCCGTGACACCTGAGGTTGAGCGAAAAATAGATAACTACATCAAAAGTATGCCGAGTCTTCCCACCACGGTGGCCAAGGTGCTGGAGGTCTGTAACAACCCCCGCACAAGCCCTGCCGATTTGAACCAGGTTATTTCCCTTGATCCGGTCCTGGTTGGACGGGTTCTAAAGTTGATTAACTCTGCCTACTATGGGCTTGGACAGCAGGTAACAAGCCTGGTACGGGCTATTATCATGCTCGGTATCAACACGGTGAAAAACCTGGCCCTATCCAGTGCGGTCCTGCGGAATCTTACCAGTCGAAAGGACTTCCAGGCCCTTGAGATGGATGGGTTCTGGCGTCATTCCCTCTGTGTGGGAGTGGCCGCAAAGATGATAGCTAAGAAGCGGGGGGTAGACCCTAAATTGATGGAAGAATACTTTGCGGCGGGATTGCTCCATGATATTGGAAAGATACCCTTTAATGCGGTGTTCCCCACTGAGTATGTGAATACCCTGGCTATCGCAGACCGGGAACGAATTTCCCTTCATGTGGCGGAACAGCGGGTTTTTGGGGCCGACCACACAGAGGTAGGACAGCGAATTGCTAAGGCCTGGCGACTTGAGGGGGCGGTGGGTGATACGATTGCCTATCATCATGCCTATCAAGACTATTCGGGCCCGTATAAAGATGTATTGTACGGTGTGGTCGTAGCCAACCGTTTTGCGAGTATGATGGAAATCGGGTTTTCTGGGAATCGGTACCCCGAAAAACTTGACGGGGTAGTATGGGAATATCTGGGAATTGACCGAACCATTTTTGAAGAGATTGAAGGACAGGTGAATAAGGAGATAGAAAAGGCCCAGGTGTTTCTTAAGATTGAGTAGGACCGGGCCTCGTCCTGACTGGTGTACCGGGAGGAACGATGTTTACTGTACGTTTTTGGGGAGATCGGGGATCGATACCCTGTCCGGGACCGATGACGGTTCGATATGGGGGGAACACGTCCTGTTTAGAAATTCGGGCCGATGAGCGCCTTATCATTGTAGATCTGGGAACGGGTATCAAGCCCCTGGGCGATTGGCTTATGGCCAATGATTTTAAGAAGGGCCCCATCGATGCGGATATCTTTATCACCCATACCCACTGGGACCATATCATGGGGTTCCCCATGTTTACGCCCATTTTTATTCCCTCTACACGGTTGCGGATCCGGGGTCCCGTTTCGTACGAGGATGAGACCCTGGAGTCGATTATTGGGGCTCAGCTTTCCTATCGGTACTGGCCGGTTCGTCAGAGTGAACTGGCGGCCCACATCGAATATGATCAATTAAAAGAGACCACCATCGATCTCGGTGGGGGACTCCGGGTGATTACCAAGTATCTGAATCATCCTATTTTGTGCCTGGGGTATCGCTTTGAATACCAGGGGCATTCGATTGTTACCACCTATGATCATGAACCCTTCCGGAACCTTTTCCCCACCGATCCTGACGATCCTTCCTATAACGAAGATGCCGCCCGGGAAGGGGAACTTGCCGCTAAAGAAGAAAACGAAAAGGTGGATCGTTTCTATCAGGGGGCGGATGTGCTTATCCATGATACCCAATACACGAAGAAAGAGTACGAGACGGGTAAGGTTGGCTGGGGCCATAGTTACTATGAACATGCTATTAACGCGGCCCATCGAGCCCGGGTGCGGAAACTCGTTCTGTTTCACCATGACCCCAACCGGACCGACCGGCAACTTCAGTATCTTGAAAGCCAGTATCAGAAGATTATAGCGGGGCGCACATCCCTTCAGCTTATGATGGCCCGGGAGGGACTTGTGGTCCGGGCCGATGAATAGGCTCTTCTTTATCCTCTCGGTTAACCCTTGAGGGGAGCGCCGGGATTCAAGAAACTTTACCCGGCGACCCACTAATTTCCCGATTTAGCCCATGAGGGCAACTATTTCATTGGTGGGGCCCAGCAATTCAGGGCGCACCAGGTTGTCCTGGAGTTTTGTACCGTTGAGGTATACCTCTTTAACCCCTTTGCATACCCCCTGCGGATTTTCTACGCGGATGGTAAGGTTTTTCCCCCGGAACCGCCGTTCCACCGTAAAGCCCTTCCAATGAGAGGGAATACAGGGATCGATGCGAAGCCCCTCATATTCGGGCCGAATGCCGAGGATGTACTGGGTGAGGCTGTAATAGGTCCAGGCTGCCGCCCCGGTAAGCCAGGATACACGGGTGTTCCCTGGGCGGGGTGAATAAATGGAATAGGTTGTCTGGGCCTGAACGTAGGGCTCGCTCTGCCGGATTTCTGCCCGGTCATTATAGGCTGCCGGTAGGGCCGCTTTACAGTAGGCATAGGCCTGGTCCCCATGGCCAAGCAGGGTTTCTGCGATGATTCCCCAGCCCTGGGTGTGGTTAAAGATCCCCGCATTTTCTTTTATACCCTGCAGGAATACCACCGCCCGCATGACATCCACCGTGGTTTTCCTAAAGGGCGGGGCACAGAGCATAAGGCCGTATGGTGTGGCAAGCTTTTCTTTTACCGTAGCCATGGCTTTTTCTGCCTGCTCTGGGGTGGCGGCCCCTGAAATTACCGCCCATACCTGGGTATTCAGGTACACCTGCCCTTCTTCGTAGTCCTTGGTTCCATACACTGTTCCATTTTCTGTGATAGCCCAGATAAACCAGTTTCCGTCCCAGCAGTGTTTTTGAATAGCCCGATCGATCTCGTCCCGCTTCTCCAGGGCCCATTGTTCTTCCTGAATTTCCCCGAGCCGATGGGCAATGTCCGCGTACACCGTCAGCCCCAATCGGACCTGAAAGGCCACAAAGAGACTTTCTCCCCGATATCCCAGCCGAAGACAGTCGTTCCAGTCCGCCGAAAGACCACAGGGGATGCCGTGGGCCCCCCGCCGTTCAAGGTTGAACAGCAGGGCCCGCTTCAGGTGCCCGAAGACGGTATCGGAGCCCTGATCCGCGTAGGGAATAACCTTCTTGTAGAAATCGAAATCCCCCGTTTCTGCCACGTAGGCGGGCACCGCGTTGAAAAACCAGAGACAGTCGTCGGACCGGAATTCCTCTGCCGGCGGGGCCTTTTCATGACCCGGCCGATGCTCAAAGGGCTTGATCACCGGAATTGCCCCGCCATTGGATAGCTGGCCCGAGAGCATCAATTCGAGCCGTTCCCGGGCCATTTCGGGAATGGCCGCGACAACCCCCAGAATATCCTGCACAGAGTCCCGGAAACCTAGCCCATCCCGTTCCCCGTTGTACACGAGGCTCGCCGCCCGGGACCAGGCAAAGGTGATAAGACAATTGTACAGGCCCCACACATTCACGGTATGATTGATATCCTCGTCGGGGGTGTGGACCGTCATGCTTCCCAGCCGCCCATGCCATACCTTTTTGAGGGCCCCCAATTCCTGTTCGCACCGTTCAAGACTACCGTATTCTTGATATCGTTTTTTCCCTTCCGTTCGGGCATCACCGATACCAAGCATCACCAAAAGGGTTTTGCTTTCTCCCGGTGCAAGTTCCAGCTCTACCTGAAGGGACCCACAGGCATTGTCCCCATAGGCCTCTGAATTCCCGCAGGAACCCCGTTCCAGGGCCGCAGGACGCTGGTATGAACCGTAGGTGCCGATAAAGGATTCCCGGCTCGTATCAAAGCCCGCAAGAGGAGCCCCCACCAGGGTCATCCAGGCATTCATCCCCGCATCGCCGGGGTTATCCGGATGTTGCTCGTTCAGGTTGTCGTGGATTGAAATACGAAGAAAGGCCCCTTCCCGTTGTCCTTTAACGATGAAGAGGGAATATTGCAGGTTCACCTGGTCCTGTTCAGTAATCCACTGGTTGGTAAATTCACAGTAGGTGAACACCGAAAGTCGTCGGGGGGTAGGACCCTCGTTTTTCAGGGTAAGACGCCAGTATTCAAAGGTCTGTCCCAGGGGAATAAAATAGAGGGATTCTGAGCGGATCCCCTTATAGACACTTTCGATGGTAGTATAGGCAGTCCCATGGCGACAGGTGGATTGATACTCGCTTAAAGGTTTGCCAACCGGTTGCCAGCTGGCACTCCAGTAATCGCCGGTGTCCCGGTCACGAATATAGAAGTATCGCCCCGGTTGGTCCATGGGAATGCTGTTGAAACGGAGCCGTAAGTATCTTCCCCGGGCGCCGGATCGGTAAAACCCATAGCCCCCGGCGTTGTTCGTGATGACCGCTCCAAAGGTCGTATCTCCCAGATAATTGCTCCAGGATGTGGGGGTGTCGGGACGGGTAATCACGTATTCCTTGTGTTCATCATCAAAGTAGCCAAATTGCATGGGACCTCCTTTGTTAAGGCAAAACGTCTTTCGAGTAACTGTGATGGACTGTTCATCTTCCGTATAGTGTTAGGCCGGAAACCGGTTTTTTGTCAAGGAGTTAATTGAAAAATGTAAACTAAGGCGGAACATAACGGGGGCAATTAGAAATACTGGAGCAGATAGCCGTTTCCTTTGCGGTCATTGTTTCGGGCCAAATCCCGCTTATTTTGTTAGGATACTTAATAAACCGTTTTTCTTTCGATGAATTTTTGAGCAACGAACCCTTACGGTAAATTTACTATTATCTACTCTTACTTCTAAGCTTTGAGAATATATTTCAAGTCCCGCGTCACTCTGTATTTATATAATGGTATCCGTAAGATGCGGCAGGTAGATTTTAGTATCATTTTTTATCATCCCTATCCGTTGGATCGGGGTAGGCCCAGGGGGGTATCATGTCTGTTTACTTACCAGTTTCACTTTAAAATATTCTTGAATTTAAAGTTTTAAAGAAAGAACCCCATAGAATTTTTACGGCTCCTTAGGTTTTACCGTATAAGAATACCGGAAAGAAATCGTCAGACCTTCGAGGGGCTGTGCCATATTGTGACTTAGGTCCAGGGAAAGGGTATGTTCCTGGTCAGTGTACCACAGGCCACCACTCAGGCGAGCGTCGTAGTTCATAGTTGTAGAAAGCCACTGGTCCCCTGAGCGGGGTGGAAGAGCAAGTCCCTGGATCAGGCGAGTCTGCAGGGCAACCGACCGGTTTATCAACATCATGAGGCCCGTAGTAAGTCCAACAGAGAAAGGTTCCCAGTAGGGAGTTCCCTCACGGCTTCCCGGGAGGCTTGTTCCAAGACGGAGTCCCAGCGTAAGGCTTATCGGATCGGTGTAGCGGGTATACTGCCAAAAAATGTCCACGTAGTGAAGGAGGCCTCCGGTCTGAATGGTATCGTCTTGGGCTGCGACCCCTTCGTTTACCCCCGTAGGGAAAGTCCAGCTTGTTCCAAGACGATGCTCTCCCCGGTTCGTATGACCTATCCAGGTAGCTTCTATGTTTGCATCTCCCTGAACAATGACAGGAGAAACCATATCAGTGGTAGTAAGGGGCAGGCGGAGATAGAGAGGAAAGCCAAGGGATAAGTACCAACGCTGGTTGAGCAGGAGATCTGCCGAGGATTCAAGACAAAGTATCGCCTGGGTATCTCCCTGCATGATGGGAAGCACTGTAAGTCCTGCGCCCAGGGTACTTTGCCAGGGTCGCTTTTCTTGAACCGCCAGACGGTTGTGGGGTGCTTCCTGGCTTTCGAGGGAAGGGGCTAGACGTAATAGCCATATCATACCAAGAAAAACCCGATAGGTGGCGAGAAGCCTTGTGAAAGTTCTCTGATTCATCGGTATCCTCCTCGATGGATCCTCGAAAGGAATTGTAAACTTTCTTCCCGTGAATGGGCTTCCTGTACTGTTCTTTCAAGGGCGGGTTGGTTTTTAAGAAGCGTGGGATGCTGGACCAAAAGAGCATAGCCCTGCCACCGGGAAAGGAGAGCGTCCCGGCTAAGCCAATACACCCCCTCTGCGGGATCGGCAATCACGAGGAGGTCCTCCTCTGCCGCAAGGCAGAGCACAAAGTGTCCCTCCTGGTCTGCAAAATGGAGAATGAGCGGAGCGTAAGACCGAGCGGCCTTTACAAGCTGGTCATAACTAAAACGAAAGCCCCTGGATACAAAACCATGGCGGGCCAAAAGATCCTGCATATCCTTAAAGGAGATGGTGTAGTCCTCTTCGTTTCTTCCGGTGTCGCTTGTATGGGGCTGCTCCGAGGATGGCCTCATACTAAGCCATTCAAATACGAGAGTTTCTTCTGAAAGGGAATAGTTCCAGTAGCGGGACACCAGGTCCGAAAGGACTGAAAGGCCACAAGAGGTATCATAACCCTGCTCGGCCACGTCGGAGAAGCGCAGGGTTTCAAGACTCTGCACTTGCTGAAGGAGTAAAAGAAAAGAAAGAATCCCCGCCATAGTACCTCCAGAATGACACAAAATAATTTTTTGACTTGACAATAACACGGGGGGGGGGGGGTATAATCAAGTCATCTTCTGGCCAGAAGTACAAAATTTTTCTGGAGGTGCTATAATGAAAAAGGTAATTGCGTCTTTACTGGTGCTGTTATTAGGTGCTAGTATGGTGATGGCGGAGATGCCTGTTCCGGGATCGGCGCCCCAACAGACTGCGGCCGCTGTAGCCTTCGCGGATGTAGAGGGGATAGCGCTGGGGGAACAGGATAGTGCAGCGGTGAAAGGGGGAATGGGTCAGCGTGATCTAAACAGGGATTATGAAAAAAAAGAAGTGACCATTGTTCGATCAATCGATATAGGTTTTTATAAAGAACAAGTGACCGAAAAGTGGGTAAAAAAAGAGTCAGCTAGTAGTACTAGCAACAGAAACAGAGATAGTATCTCTGGTGAGAAACGTAAAGGTGGGAGAATAACCTATTAAAAAGTTTTTTGATAGTCTAAGCTCTCTAGTAATCAAAACTTCTAGAGAGCTTATCTTGGTTAAAGCTCATTTGAGGTCTAACTATAATGAAAATAAAACACGTTCTCTTCTTTTTCATAATAGTGTTCTTAGTACTATTCTTTGTATTAATAATCGGGAGCTATATACCCTATCCATGTAGTGGTGGTAAATGGGAAAATATAACCTCTAATTCATCATTTACAAACCCTCTAGAAAAAGATAAACCTATAGTTATCGAAGCACTATTGGGTTCAAAAAAAATACATTTACTTATCGATACTGGATCTACCGATAGTTACCTTTTATCCTATGTAATTGATGGTATAAAAATAAAAAAGAATCAATTTCTTTTACCTATTTATTATAGTGGTTCTCGATTGAACATAAGATTTTATCCACGAATTGTAACTTACGAACCTTTTGTTATTGGTCCTTACAAGGGAGAAGAAATAGAATGGTTTGTAGATGATAAAAATATTGCTTTGTCAGAATATTCAAAAGCGGTTGGCTATGCCATCGATGGAGTTATCGGTAGAAACATCTTAAACAATTTTATTATGATTCTTGATTTTGAGAATAAGAAAATGCTTTTGCTAAGAAATAAAGAAGAAATACCAATCTATAATGCAACGTTAGTAACAACAGTGCCGATTAGTCAAACCTCAGAAATTCCAATAATACTTGAAAATCATGATGATCGTATGCTAATTGACACGGGAAGTGATGGATATGTGTTAAAATATGAATTTGGTTTACTATTATCAAAAGAAAGAGCAGAAGAAAGAACTTTCTATACATCAGGTAAAGAAATAAAACATGTTGTTAAGAAAGATATAATCGATATAAGGATTGGAAACATAGTAGTAACTTATTTTCCAGTTTACAGAATAGTCTCGTTTAAGAATTTTTTTTCGTACCAACAACTTTTAGCTGGCATGGAGTTTATTTGCCAGTTTAATTGGATTTTTAATTTTAGAGATAGCGAGGTTACCGTTATTGTTCCTAATAAGAGAAATTAAATTCTTATATTCAATTGTAAAGGAGACAAATTATGCAAACAATAAAAGAAAAGTTCAAAGAGCCTGTAACAAATTTTGTGTAAACGGTTATACTACTTAAAGAGATTTACGGAGTTGATGTATTCCCCGAACGCATTAGTCATGCTACTGATTCAGTAAAAGAACTGCTGGATAGCTGGCGAAAGAGAAGCCGTGAGCCGATCTATCCTATCGTGTTTCTCGATGCATTGGTTCTCAATGAGAGATGATGGCAAAAAGGTGTATACGGCAGCTAGTGAAGAAGCTGCTGCGCAAGAGCTTGAGCAATTTGCCCAACGGTGGGATTCGAAGTATCCCATGATGTCCCGCTCCTGGCACAACCGCTGGCCAGAGCTTATCTCCTTTTTCAAATACCCAGAACCAATCCGTAAAGCAATTTATACAACCAACGCCATATAGTCACTCAATTACTCAATCCGAAAACACAAAATTCGGGATGGCTCCTGAATACATTAAAAATAGTAAATATTCCTTAGGCGTATAGGATCTCTTCTGCTACCAGCAAACCGTTTGATTTCATTTACTATTCGCCCTATATCCTCCTCGAGTTCTTCCTCCTCTTCCGTTAGTTGAGATGGAGTAATTTCATCTTGAAGTATATTTCTTAAATATAAATAGCGATCATTATAGGTAATCTCGATTTCTGAGGATCTACCAACATAATAGGTTTCAAATCCAAAATCCCATCCATCTGGAATTATGAGGTCGTACTTATGTACTGTATTTCTTTTACTAAAGATGTCCGAAATCGCCTTGTCTTCATCGAAAGGGATTGCCTCAAATGATCCAAAATAGGTAAGACCTATGTTGTCCAGATTGGTAATATAGCAATCTACATTTCGTGGAACACCATCAATCTCATGGGAAACATAGAAAACAATATCAATAGGCGGATTGTTATTATATGTGCTTCTATTGCTTATTCTTAAACCAGGTAGCGGTTCAGAGTAAGGTATGTCTTTCGAGACAGCATCGAGTTCTCTTATTTTATTGAGAACTATAGAATAGACATCACTATTTTCAGTTGTGTTTTCACTAATAACCTCTTTATTTGGTCCTTTGGTTTTTTCTGAGCTCTGGGTTCCACAACTGCACAGCAAAACTATGCTCGCCAACATTCCTTCCAATATTATCTTCATTGGTATGTCTCCCCTCTATAAAACAAAACCATTATACGAACCCTCTCTATACTTCCTGTAGGATGAAAAAAATAGACCATCTTTTTTGTGCCCATCGGGTTCGGTTCGTTTTTTTATTATAATGGATCTCGGGATGACTGAATACCCCTCTATTTATTTTTCACCGGCCGATTCGGCCATGGGGTCCCTAGGGGCCCCTCCCTTTCCCTCGAAAGGAGCGACACACCTTTCGACTTCCTTTTGTTCCTTCTTTCCTTCTGGTTTTGACTTTCTCTACTTGTCTAAGCTTTTTTCATTGGGTATCCTTATCTTCCCACTATGATACGAACGAATAACCTGCGGATCGTTTCTGAAACGCCGCTTATTTCGCCAGCAGAATTGGCCCGGGAAATCCCTATGACGGATGAGTCTGCCCGGGTGGTGTTTGAGGCCCGTCGGCAAATTACCAACATTATCCATGGCCAGGATCGACGGCTCCTTGCCATTGTGGGCCCCTGTTCTATCCATGACCCCGAGGCCGCCCTGGACTATGGTCGGCGCCTTGCGGAATTGGCAAAGAAGTATGCGGACCGGCTCTGTATTGTGATGCGGGTCTATTTTGAAAAGCCCCGGACCGCCCTGGGCTGGCGGGGACTTATCGTGGACCCTAACATGGATGATAGCTACGATATTGCCCGGGGACTTCGACTTGCCCGGCGCTTGCTCGTACAACTGAATGATATGGGGCTCCCCGCGGGAAGTGAGATGCTGGATCCTATCATCCCTCAATATATTGCGGAACTCATTTCCTGGGCCTCGATTGGAGCCCGTACCACCGAATCTCAGACCCACCGAGAGATGGCCTCGGGGCTTTCCATGCCCATCGGGTTTAAGAACGCCACCGATGGGGACGTGCAGATTGCTATCAACGCTATTGTAGCCGCCAGTAGCCCCCATTCGTTTGTTGGTATCGACAAAGAAGGGACCACCATTGTGATGCGGACCACGGGAAATCCCGATTGTCATCTGATCCTCCGGGGAGGGAAAGGGGGCGCCAACTTTGATCGGCTCCATGTGGCAGAGGCGGCGGAACGGATGAAAAAGGCGGGGTTACGCCCCTCTATCGTAATTGATTGTAGCCATGGGAATTCGGAGAAAAAGCCGGAACGGCAGGCCCTGGTCCTGCGGGACCTTTTGGTGCAGCGAAGGGAGGCAGATTCCCCTGTGGTGGGGTTCATGCTGGAAAGTAACCTTGAACCGGGCTGTCAGAGTCCTGCACCGGGGGGAGAGGGGCTTCGCTATGGGGTTTCTGTAACCGACCCCTGTATCGGATGGGACGAAACGGCGGCCCTGCTGGAAGAAGCCTGGCTTGCCAGTGATCCCACCCTTACCTGGCGCTCGGAAGGTCGGCGGTGAACCATCTTGTCATATTTACCGATGGGGGCTGTTCGGGAAACCCTGGGCCCGGAGGCTGGGCCTACTGCCTTGTAGACGATGCGGGTACCCTGTTGGAGGAGCGCTGGGGCGCCGAGCCCCAGACAACAAACAATCGGATGGAACTTTCCGCTACCGTGGCGGCCCTGACCCGAGTCCTTGAGCGGTCAGAATTCCAGGGGCTCCCCATCACACTGTACACCGATTCTCAGTATGTTCAAAAGGGTATCAGTGAGTGGATTCAGGCATGGAAAAACCGGGGCTGGAGAACGAGTAATAAGGAGCCGGTTAAAAACAGGGATCTCTGGGAAGAATTGGATCGCCTCAATAGCCTTCTTGTTATTTCCTGGCGGTGGGTAAAGGGCCACGCCGGGAACCCTTACAACGAACGGGTAGACCGCCTTACCCAGGAGGCTATTAAAAGCTTAGGGGATGCCGTGTAACTAATCAGAGCCTTTCCGAGACGACAGTTAGACTCTCAAAAGTTTAGCGTACGCCCGTGTAACCTATTGCAGTAGTGGGGCAGGGGATGATGAGCCCCCTTTGGGCGTTCGGGCGTTTTTGCAATCTTCCCTGGGTGTTATTCGAGGGATGGAAGCGCTCCCTGCAGCAGTTCAATAAGCTTTTTGGCCTCTTCTTTCGTGAGGGTAATACCCTTCCCCATTTTTTCGTGATCCGGGGCCCAGTCCCGGATGTCGAGTTTAGGGGCCCGACCATTCCAGGAAACCAGGTTGAGTTCCTTTTTCCATCCTCCCCGTTCTTCCGAGAGCACCCCGAAGGTTTTAAGAATTTCGAAGGTAATATCTGCCATGGAAACTCCTTACGGTCAATTCTGACCTATCTGTTTATATTTTGACAAGTAGGCGCACTGCCTCATTATTTTTC
>NZ_PTQW01000036.1 GCF_004343725.1 Treponema sp. J25 | reverse complement strand
ACTATTATGGCAGAGCGCGCAATGTTGGTTTTGTATATATTCCTGCAAAGTATTTTTCGGTAGATTTCCATAACTTTTGTTATAAATTGATAAATAATATTAAACAATTATTCAGCGAAAATAAAATCGATAGTAAAACATTTCGGCTCTGCGAAGAAATTACTCTGAGCATTGCTGCTCAAGTTTTCTTTGAATCCATTACAACTTTAAAAGAAACCGACGGCCCTGGCAATACCCATATCATCGAATCGTTTTATTATGGGTGTACTCATGGGGTATAATCAGAACAAGTGGTGCACCGAAGTGCTATCCATGCATAAACCTATGGTAGTAATTGTATAGTAATATTACTAAAAACTCTTTCGACTAAGAACTAAAATTCATTCTTTTAAGAAAATATTTAGTGAGATATAAGAGAGAAGCAAAAGTGAATATAAAAAATTATTATTTTTATCCTCAATACAGTATATAACATTTCTTTTTTACAAATTAGGAAAGGAAATCAAAACAGAAAAATAGAAGAAATCTTTATATTAACAATTCCGAGAAATAAAGAAAGAAATAGTCAAACATATAAATAATAGATTCGCTTTTTCTTTTTTTATCGGATTTGATGGTAAAAATGATTCATTAGCATCATTAAAAAATCTTATAACCCTAGAGATAACATTACCCCCGGGGAAATTGGTTGTGCTATGAGTTATAGAATGATATATGAACATATAATAAAAAATAATTTGAATACTGTTTTGGTCTTAGAAGATGATGCGCATATAGATTTCAAAAAATGGCATATTTTAGAGAAAATACTACAACAACTACCGGAAGATTGGGATCTTGTTTATTTAGGATACAAAGATGGGGAAATCAGAGGATATATTCCCTTTATAAGCAAGGAAGGGGCCACAAAACGTTATAAAAAATACCTAAGAAAAGCAGGAGCCCACGAGCTAACTGTTGGTTATTTAATATCAAAAAAAGGAGCAGAAATATTGCTAAAAAAACAGACACCCATTCAATATACTTCTAACGGATTAATAGAAAATGCTATTCTAAACAACGAAATAAAGGCGTTTGTATCTGTACCTAAAATAATTCATCCCAATACCACCGTAAAATCTAGTATTTGGTCATAATATCAGGAGGTTACAAAAAATGGAAAAAATAGATGTATTTATTCCTACGATAAAAAAAGACTTTAATATTCTACCCTATACAGTTTTTTCATTAAAAAAAATAAATCATAATATCGACCAAATATACATTGTTTCTCCTGAAGACAATGAAATCATAGATTTTTGCAAAACAAACAAAATACAATTTATTTCTGAAACTGATATGATTCCTCTGAGAAAAGAAGATATAACATATAGTCCTAAAAACATTAACAGAGCTGGTTGGCTATACCAGCAACTACTCAAGTTATCTGCGGATACGGTGTGTAATTCTGAATACATATTGATACTGGATTCTGACACCGTTTTTTTAAGGAAACAACGGTTTATATTCAAGAATAGAATAAGAATAAATTATTCTAAAAACGAAAGGCATAAACCGTATCTTGATTTTATTAACAGAATTTTTCCTAATTTCATTTTTTTCCCACACTCTTTTGTAACTCATCATTTCTTCCTTGAGAAGAAAATTTTAATTGAACTAAAAGAAAACATTAGCACAGAAACCAAACTAAATTGGTATTCAGCTATTCTTTCTAATCTGGACAATAACGAAATTTCTTCATTCTCAGAATATGAATTATTAGGCAATTATTATTATAACAAATATAGAAATAACGTTTTTTTTTCTGACTTCAAGAATGTAGGTGTTTCTGAAGATTGTTTCTTTAACAAGAAAGCAAAAATAAAAATATTTTCCCTATATTATAATTCTTGTTCTATTCATCATTACAATTCTTGATTTATTTATAAGAGGAAATATATTGTGAAAAATATTTTTGTACTTGTTCAAACAAGGAATTATCCTGAATATATTATTGATTGTGTTAAACAAATCAGATACTTTAATAACAATCCTATCTTCTTGTTATCAGATAATGATTATTATCAAAACAACATAAAGGAAATATCCAACACAGAATTAATAAATATAAAAGAACTAAGGAAAACAGAAAATCATTTGTATTTTACCAAGCATCAATCGCTTGATAATAATTTTAGAAACGGTTTCTGGGTATCAGCAGTAGAACGTTTTTTTATAATAGAAGACTTTTTAGATGCTTATAATATTGAGAACATAATACAAGTTGAAACCGATAATTTAATATACACTGATTATCAAAAAATATTTGGTATATTAGAAAAAACATCTAATTTTTCTATAATTTTAGATCATAAAAATCGTTGCATACCAAGCATTGTTTATTTAAAAAACAAGTCTAGCATAGAATCCTTTAACAGGTTTTACAATACTAAATGTTTAAGTAAAAAACTAAACGATATGGAAGCTTTGGCTTTATTCTATAAAAAACAAAAAAACAAATTTCTCATTAATAATTTACCCATAACCCCTCCTCAAGCGAAATTTCGGATATTAAAACATATCCACAACATAAATTATTATAACAACTTTTGCTATTTTAATGGTATTTTTGATGCCGCTGCCTTTGGGCAATACTTAGGCGGAGTAGATCCAAAAAATATACAAGGTAATACAGTTGGATTTATAAACGAAACATCTGTTGTAAAGCCTAACAGATTTAAAATAATCTGGGAAGAAGATAGTTCTAAAAGGAAAACACCTTTTATATATTACAAAGATAAAAAATATCCAATATTTAATTTACATATACATTCAAAAAATCTTAAAATATTTATGTCAGAATAACTTTTGAATAATTCGTAAACATAGCAAATCAGCTGATATGTCTTTTCGTTTTCTTCATAAAATCAAATCCGCTCAACTCCGTTTTTCTTCATGGGTTATAAAAAATTTTTATACTACTATTCATGCTTATCCTTCTTCGTTTCCGTATCTTTCCGGTGATAGCTTTAGAGCTCTATGTAATCACGTATGGGATTCAGAAAAAAAGGAGCCTCCTTTTAGCCTGAAGAAAATTAAACAGGGCGATCTGGTATATGTAGCGGGAAATCATCTTTCCGACTTTTTTAAACTAGTGTCTTCTGAAAGAACACAAGTCTTCATTTTAATTTCTGGGAACGATGATAAAAATATCACCTCCGATCTAGTTAAAGAATTGCCTTCCTCAGTGCACCATTGGTTTGCCCAAAACTGTCTTGTTACCCATGAACGGATAACACCAATTCCTATTGGCCTCGAAAATCGTAGACTCCACTGGCATGGAAATATTGCGGATTTTAAAAAACTCAGAAGAAAAAAAAAGATAGCGCCTAATGAGCATATTCTCTACGGTTTTGCAACCGGGAACAATAAAAAAGAACGGGAGCCCGCTTTAAAAGCGCTTCAGGATCTTGCCTGGGCGTATCCAACGGGCAACTTGAACACATGGTATTATCGACGATATCTTCGTCAATTTGGTTTAGTGGCAAGTCCTCCTGGCAATGGGGAAGATTGTCACCGCACATGGGAAGCAATGTATTTAGGCGTTGCACCAGTAGTAAAGCGTTCGGTGCTAACAGAATATTTTTATTTCCTCGGGTTACCTCTTGTACTCATTGATACATGGGAAGAATTGCAGCACTGGGATGTTCCAATGCGGTTACAATTAGCTCAAAGGGCCCGCGAAAACATGAATCACCCGGCGTTGTTTATGCCCTTTTGGATAGAAAAAATAAAAAATAAAAGTAAAGAGCTTCTATGAAATTAGCCCCTATTTGTTTATTCGTTTACAACCGACCTTTTCACACAAAACAGTGCATCAACGCTCTTTTGAAAAACAATCTTTCAGAAAGCAGCGAGTTATTTATTTTCAGTGATGCACCTAAATCAGAAAAGCAAGAAAAGAATGTTCAGGAAGTACGTTCATATATAAAAAGTATTACAGGATTCAAGAGAATTAATATTATAGAACGTGAATTCAATTATGGTTTAGCTCAAAACATTATAGATGGAGTCACTACAATAGTCTCCCAATTCAATAAAGTTATTGTCTTAGAAGATGATTTACTCGTTTCCCCTTATTTTCTTGAATACATGAATAATTTTTTAGAAATATACAACGAAGACCATACTGTTGCATCTATTCATGGATATGTATACCCACTAAAAAATCGCAAAAAACTTTCAGAAACATTTTTTATTAAAGGAGCCGATTGTTGGGGATGGGCAACATGGAAAAGAGCGTGGGACTATTTTGAAAAAGACGGTTCTATTCTTTTAAAAAAAATCTTAGAAAAGAAATTAAAGAAAGAATTTGATTTTGATAATTCTTATCCTTATACAAGGATGCTATTAGAACAAATAAAAGGAGAAAATAATTCCTGGGCGATTCGCTGGTATGCCAGTGCTTTTATTAATAATATGTATACCCTTTATCCAAGGGAAAGTTTGGTTCAAAACATAGGAATGGACAATAGTGGAACTCATTGTGCATCAAATAATTTTTATAAAACAAATCTTATTGCTAGCCCAATTGTTTATACAAAACAACCCATAATTGAGTGTAAAGAAGCAAGAAAAGAATTTATCCACTATTTTCATTCATTAAGATATAAAAGCTGGCTTCAAAAAATTAACAACATTTTTAAGAAATAATTATTATGTTATATTTTTGCACCCTTTTTGATAACAATTATTTAAGTCGCGGTCTTGCAATGTACGAATCTTTAAAGAAACATTGCACTTCTTTTCATCTATATATATTAGCATTCAATGATGTTACATATTCTGTATTAAAAGACTTACAACTAGAATACTGTACTATTATTTCTCTTAAAGATTTTGAAAACGGAGAACTAGTATCAATCAAAAAATCCCGTTCTATTGCAGAATATTGCTGGACATGCACCCCTTCACTCATCAAATATTGCATTGAGACTTACAATATCCCTCATTGTACTTATATTGATGCGGATATATATTTTTATAGTGATCCAGCAATATTGGTAGAAGAAATGGGAGAAAATTCTATTTCTCTTTCTCCCCATTGGTACACCCCTGTTTATGATAAATCATCTCTAACGGGAATCTATTGTGTACAATTTATGACATTTAAAAATGATTCTTATGGCCTTAATGCACTTAACTGGTGGGTAAAAGCATGCAATGAATGGTGTTACGCCCGATTTGAAGATGGTAAATTTGGAGACCAAAAATATTTAGACGATTGGCCATATCGTTTTACAAGTGTTCATATATTGAACGACAGAGGCGCTGGTGTTGCTCCTTGGAATGTGCAACAATATCAAGTTAAAAAAGCATTACAGAAAGGAATTTTACTTTCTTGCAAAAAAGAGAGAAAAGACTTTTCTGTGATTTTTTATCATTTCCACGATGTTCGATTTAGAAAAGACAGCAAGATTGACCTTGGTAGTTACTTGCTTCCCAAATGGGTTAAAAATACTTTCTACAAACCTTATATCCAACACATATTAAAAATTGAAAAAAAATATCGTGAATATGGAGTACCATTTCACGAACAAAAAGAAGTGAAGAATATTTTTCTTGATAATCTAAAAACTTCTTTGCAACGTATATATATACTAAAACACTTTTTTTTCTTTACTTTAAACTTTTTCTTATCAAAGAAAAAAAAGAAAAACTCATCTCAATTTTTTCAGAATTCAATAAAAAAGCTTCTATTCAACAGAAACATTTACACAACAAAGTATTTCTTGGAGGAATAATGGCATACTTATTAGATTTACCTACTTTTACGGATCCTCGAGGAAGTTTAACAGTTTTAGACAACATAATTCCTTTTGAGATTAAACGAGTTTATTATATTTATAATGCAAGTGCAAAACGAGGTGGCCATCGTCACAAAAAGAATATACAATGTCTTATAGCGTTACAGGGATCCTGTGAAATATTTGTAAACAATGGAAGAGAAAAAAAGGTTTTCGTTCTAGATAATCCTTCAAAAGGTTTGATATTAGAAACAGTTGATTGGCACACCATGGACAATTTCAAAAACAATTGTATTTTATTGGTTCTTGCCTCTGAACATTATGATAAGAATGATTATATAGATGAGGAGTATCCTTCATGATAGAATATGAAAATCTTGGCAGAGCTAATTCCCCTTTTTTTAGAGAATACTTTAAAGCTTTGAAAAAAGCTATCAAAGGTGGTTGGTATATCCTCGGAAATGAGGTTTCTTCTTTTGAGAAAGAATTCGCCTCTTATATAGGAACATCACAATGTGTTGGAGTTGCCTCCGGCCTTGATGCACTTATCTTGGCAATAGACGCGTTAGATCTCCCTAAAAATTCAGAAATAATTGTACCTTCCAACACATATATTGCTACTATTATTTCTATTATTAGATGCGGTCATATACCTATTCTTGTAGAACCAGATATCCGTACATATAACATAGATCCCCTGAAAATTGAAGAAAAAATAACATCAAAAACAAAAGCAATTATAGTTGTCCATTTATACGGCAAAGCTTGCGAAATGGATCCTATCCTCCATATTTGTAATAAATATAACTTACGGTTAATAGAAGACTGTGCTCAAGCTCATGGGGCTATGTATAAAAACAAAAAAGTAGGAACCTTTGGGATCGGATGCTTTAGTTTCTATCCCACTAAAAATCTAGGGGCTCTCGGAGATGCTGGTGCTATAACAACCAACGATGAAATTCTAGCAAATAAATTAAGGGCACTTAGAAATTACGGTTCTTTTAAAAAATATTACAATGAATACGTAGGATACAACTCCCGTCTTGATGAATTACAAGCTTCTTTATTAAGAATAAAATTAAGAGACTTAGATAAAATAAATAATCACAAAAGAAGATTAGCAAAAATATATCATGAAAATTTAAGCGATAAGTTCATAAAACCAGTTGTTCATCCAGATTTTTTCGATGTGTATCATATTTATAATATAAGACATCCAGAACGAGATAAGTTAAAAGATTATCTCTTGAAAAATGGGGTAAAAACAGAAATCCACTATCCCTGTCCTCCACATAAACAAAAAGCAATGGAATTATATCTTACAGGAGACTATCCCATTAGCAGTGAAATTCATGAAACAACCTTAAGTCTTCCTATTTCTTATTTTCATAAAGAAAAAGATATACTCACAGTCTGTAAAATATTAAACAAATTTTAATTATTATGCCCCCTCTTCTTTCTATTGTCACCGTTACCTACAACCCTGGTGTATCCCGCTTAGAGAAAACCCTGCAATCGGTACTAAAACAGAACGCTCGATCCTACATTGAATATGGCATTGTAGATGGAGGTTCTACCGATGGGACCATTGAATTTCTCAAATCTCATGAAAAGTCACTCAATTTCTTTATTAGTGAAGAAGATAATGGGATCTATGATGCTATGAACAAAGGGGTTCAGAAATCTTCGGGAGAATGGGTACTTTTTTTAAATGCGGGCGACTACTTATATACACCTTTTACTATTCAAGAAATTGGAGAACTTCTTATCCAGCACCACCCTGATATTTTGTATGGAGACTGCATTCAAGAGTATCCCACCTATTGGGTATATGATAGAGCAAGTCCCCTCGAACGACTCCCCTATCAAATGATTGCATCTCATCAAAGCATGATCTGCAAACGATCTTTGTTACAGGACTATCCTTTCGATCTTTCATACAAAGTTTGCGCAGATTTTGATTTTACCTGCCACATGTACAAACGGGGCGTTTCTTTTTTATATTATCCCAGCCCCATAAGCGTAATTGAACCGGTAGGTTTTTCTTCAAAGCATTACAAAAAGAATCTTGAAGAGAAAAGAAAAATAACAACCCAGTATTTCCCTGAGAAGAAAATACAACTTTATTTTTTTTATACGAAGAAACTGAAGTTGCTTCCCTTTATTACTTTTATAAAAAAGATTATACCTCAGAAAATTCTTTATATAATTCATAGCAGGAAATACAAAGATGCAGCCAAAAAATAAATTATATTCCGAAACAACTCTTTTTCGTCGCTGGCCGAAAAATATCGAAGAGCAAGACAAATACTTATTTTCAAAAGAGATTCAAAAAGTTATTCCAGAAACTAATTTAGATATCATACCAGATGCATGGGTTTCATCTTACGGATATTTCAAAAAAACGATTTTTACTTCTATACACTCTTTTTCCTTCAATGCAAAACCTTCATGGAAAGAAAAACTTAAAGCTGAAATTAAATTCAATTTTAAACACCATACCAAGGAAAAGTTATCTGGTAGGGCCCTAGTTATCTGTGACAATTTTTCTAATGGATATTTTCATTGGTTCGCAGATGCATTACCACGATTATATGCCATTCAAGAAAACAACATCCCTTTTGATATTCTTTTGTTACCAAGCTATTGTAAAAACGAAGCATATATCAGGCCTTCCCTCATTCCTTTTTCCATTCCATCGATATACCTTTTAGAAGAGAAAGAACGGGTGCAAGCTCAACAACTGATTACCCTCTCGGCACTTGCACCCACAGGAAATTATCGTCCCGAAATTATGCAAGGAATACGAGAAATATACCGATCGTATTTTCAACTCCAGAATAAATCTCCTACTGCTAAAATATATATTAGCCGTGCAAAAGCAGCTCGTAGAAAAATAAACAATGAACAAGAATTAATTCCCATCTTTAAAAAACACGGATATGAAATTGCTTATATGGAAGAACTCTCCTTTGAAAATCAAGTAAGAATTGTGGGGAATGCTAAGATTGTAATATCCCTCCATGGGGCGGGATTAACCAATATACTTTTTATGGCCCCAGGAGCAAAGGTAGTTGAAATTCGTTTCCCTGGGGACCAACATAATAATTGTTATTTTTCCTTGGCCGACGCTTTAGACTTAGAGTATTACTATCTTATCGGAGAAGAATCCGCTAAAAAAATTAATCCTCATACTGATAATATTACTGTTAGCCCCTTTAAATTAGAATCTCTCTTAAGTAAACTTGAATCATGAAAAGCGCTCGATATCTATTTCGACTTGATGATGCTTGTTCCTATCAAAAAAAAGAAAACTGGGAAAGGGTTCTTTCTCTTTTTTCTTCATATTTTATAAAGCCCCTCATTGCAATTATTCCCGATTGTCAGGACCCAGAGCTCTGTATGCTACCCTACCAGGATGATTTTTGGGAGCAAGCCCGACAATGGCAGGCCGACGAGTATCCTCTTGCCCTCCATGGATATCAGCACCGTTTTCATAAAACTAAAAAAAATCTCATTCCTCTCAATCCTTATTCTGAATTTTCTGAGCTTCCCCTTAAAGAACAGCGCAGTAAAATAAAAAAGGCCTGGGGAATTGTGAAAGAACAAGGGCTTCTGCTGCATTACTGGGTTGCTCCTGCCCATAGTTTTGATGCCAATACTCTTTTGGCGCTTCAAGAAGAAACATCTATTCGTATCATTTCTGACGGCTTTGCCCTGACCCCTTTTCGCTGGAAAGGCTTTCTCTGGATACCCCAACAGTTATGGCATCCCCGGCCAATGATGGGTGGGACATACACTATTTGTCTTCATCCCAACGAAATGGAGGAAAAGGATTTTCTCCTCTTGCAGCGATTCCTGGAACGATACCACCAATCCTGTCCCTCCTGGGATGAGGTTGCTCAAAATAAATATGCCGCCTTTCCCTGGCGACGGTGGGAACATAAGCTTTTTATGTATGCAAAAATACTCAAAAACAAACTAAAAAAAAGGAACAACTGATTATGCTCGAAATCGTAAGGCGGTACGGCCCCATTCGAATCTACCAAAAATGGTTTTATGAAAAACCAGCTATTCAAGATCGATATTCTTTTACTGTATATAAGCAGGCTTCATCTCTTATCCCTTATAAAGGATTTATTCGTAAGGATTTTTATACCCTTCATATCCACATAGATACAAAAACAATAGATGAGTTATTTAAAGATTTCTCAAAGACCAATCAAACAAAAATAAAAAGAGCTTTAAAAGAAGAAATGTTTTTTTCTTCGTCTTTAGATCTTTTTTCTTTTGTTGATTTTTTTAATACTTTTGCACGGTTTAAAAAACTTTCCCCTCTTTCTGAAAAAGGGCTTTTTTTTTATGGAGAAAATATACTTTTTACCTGCATAACTGATAAAGAAGGCCCTATAGCATCCCATGCGTATATTATGGACAGAGAAAAACTGTTAGTTCGTCTATTATATTCGGCTACTCGAGTAAGAAATAGTAATGAAGCAGATTATATTTCCCGATCAAATCGGCGTCTTCACTGGCACGATATCTGTTATTTTAAAGAACAGGGCTTTAAGATTTACGATTTTGGAGGTCTTGCCCTTAAACCCGGAAACAAAGAAACCGAAGGGATAGATTTCTTTAAACAAAGTTTTGGGGGAAAGATAGTTCACCAATCCCATTATGAATCGATCCCTGCGTTTGTGCTAAAAAAACTGTTCCGCAAAGATTAATTTTTTTATTTGCCTATGCCACATCTAGTGTACGTAACCACCAGTTTTAAACCCGGCGCCATTCCCAATATTTTTGCCGCCATAATCCCTTTTATTATAAAAAAGTTTCGTATAAGCATTGTCGTTTTTGAAGAAAGCCCAGAGGCATACCCCCAATACAGGGCGCTTATTGAACAGGGAGTAAATTTTTATTTTTTGAATAAAAAGAAATACAATATTGTGGGAACTCTTTTGGCTTTACGGCGAATGTTAGCCAGTCTAAAACCTGACATCATTCATTCTCATCTTGCTCGGGCAGATATTATTACGGCGCTGGTAAATAGAGGAAACATCCCTCACATAGCAACCTTTCATAGTGTGCCCGCAAATTTTTCATGGGTTACCCGGCTCTTTCTCTATTTCACTGATCGATGGATTTCTCACCGCACGGGGGTTTCGGAGACGGTTATCTCTGAATTTTATCGAAAGCCCTGGTTAAAAAGTCCCCATAGCGTCATATACAATCCTCTGAATGACGTATCATCTTCTCCAGGGAAACAATCCCCATCGGAAATCCGAGCCCGTTTTGGTATTCCAGAAAAAGCGCCACTTTTTGCCTGCGTGGGGCGTCTTGTTCCTGCAAAGGGCCATACAACCCTTTTGCGGGCCTTTGCGTTTCTCCTCAAAGAGGTTCCCCAGGCACACCTTATTATTGCCGGAAGCGGCCCCCTTGAAAAATCCCTTAAAAAACTCGCCAAGAAGCTCGACATAGAAAAGAATCTCCGGTGGGCTGGTTTTTATACCCCCGCCCGGGACATTTTTATGGCCGCCGATGTGGTGGTGTTTCCTTCCCGATGGGAAGGAATGGGCCTTGTTCCTCTGGAAGCCCTTCTTGTAGGACGCCCCCTCGTGGTAAGTAATCTACCGGTACTCCGGGAATGCATTCCCGAAGGAGAGGGGGTGCTGTTTGTTTCCCCTGACCGCCCCGACGATCTGGCACAATCCATGGCCAGTATGCTGAACGCTTCTCCTACCCTTCCGAAAAAATATTTTGAAAAGGCTCATAAAATAATTCAGGAACGGTATAGTCCGCAGGGTATTGCTGAACGTTACATACAGCTTTACATACAATCCTTAAAATAAGGGTTTACATAAGGAAAGGAACAACATGAAAAAACTTATCTCCCTTTTTCTGGCCCTGTGCTCAGGTATCGCTTTTCTCAACGCCCTCGAGATTGAAATCCAGAACCAGAGCATTGCCTCTTCTGAGATTGTCCCCCTGTGGATTGAGGCAAACCGTTACGGATCAGTATTGATGGATACAACTCTGCAAAGCCATGTACGCAGCCGTATTCGTTGGGATACATCATTCTTTAACGGTGCCCTCCGATGGAGTACCGAGGGGAGTGGTTCCGTGGGATTCTCCGAGGCGTTTAATCCCCTGGTTACCATGGACACCCTCTATACGGCCTTTCAATATGGATTATGGGAATTCCGGGGTGGTTGGTTTCAAGAAACCCTCGGCGAGGTGTTTGAACCCCTTTCGAGCGGTTCCATGGCGATTTCTTCCAATGCCAGGCCCATGCCCCGTATAGAATTCCGCCTCACCGATTGGTATACCCTCCCATGGAGCTGGACAGAGGGGCTTATCGCCATAAAAGGGGGCATTCAACATGGCTGGTTTGAACCAAACAACTATGTGGATAACGTGTGGCTCCATGCCAAGTGGGCCTACCTCCGGCTGGGAACGGAACAGCAACATATCTTTGGGGGCCTGGTACACCTGGCCCAATGGGGTGGTAAGGGGTCCTGGGAGGGTAAAGATTTTGACATTCCCTTTACCTTTCACAACTGGTGGCAGACCTTTGTGGCAGGGGGAGGAGTAGAAGGACAAACAGAAATAGAAAAATACAATGCTAGCGGAAACCATTTAGGCATCTGGGACCTCGGGACAAAGATCACCATTTCTGACTTTGAACTGTCCGCCTACTACCAACATTTTTTTGAAGATAAGGCTTCTTTAGATATCTGGTCCAATGGGCTCGATGGTCTTTTTGGGCTCCACGTTAAAACACCACCTGAGGTGCCATTTCTTCGCCACGTTTTGATTGAAAAGGTGATAACCACCGATCAGAGTGGCCCAATTGAAGAAATCATAATGTCTGATAGCACGAAGATCAATATTTACGGTGGGGATTCTTATTATTTTAACTATCTTTATAAAACCGGTTGGTCCTACCTTGGACGAATCCTCGGTACTCCCCTGATTACTGGTACAGGGAGCGGCGAAGATTTCCGGGTTAACAATAACCGTATTGAAGCGCTCCACATCGGAGGGCTTATGGAAGTTGGCACCGTTACTATCCGTGCCTTATATACCTATACCAAGCGTTTTCCTGCCTATTCAGAACAGAGTTTAGTAAGCTATACTACCTGGGCGGAAAAACTGGATTACCGGAACCACAAAGATCGCTGGGATGGATACTTGGGGATTTCGTTTCCCTTGGGCCCCTTTACTATCCTGGGAGAAGTCGCCGGGGGCTATGATCAGATCTTCGGCTGGAACTGGGGAAGTTCCATGACCGTTGGGTATCGAACAACCTTTTAGAGGGTGCCTTTCTTTTTCGTGAGCCCAAACGAGGGGCAACCACTCTTAAAAACAGCCAGCATACTATCACAGAGACAGTGAGGATTTTGATATGAAAAAAGCATTAATTACGGGTATTACCGGTCAGGATGGGGCGTACCTGGCGGATTTTTTACTCAAGAAAGGGTATGAGGTTCACGGCATTAAACGGAGGTCATCCAGTTTTAACACCGGTCGTATCGATCACCTCTACCAGGATCCCCATGAACAGGGTCGACGTTTCATCCTTCACTACGGGGATCTCTCAGACGCTACCAACCTTATACGGATTATCCAACAGGTCCAGCCCGATGAAATTTATAACCTGGGAGCCCAGAGCCACGTGCAGGTTTCATTCGAAGTGCCCGAATACACCGCCGATGTGGATGGTATTGGGACCCTGAGACTTCTGGAAGCCATTCGCATCCTGGGACTCACCCATAAAACCCGTTTTTACCAGGCCTCTACGAGCGAACTATTTGGGAAGGTACAGGAAATCCCCCAGAAAGAAACCACCCCCTTTTACCCCCGCAGTCCCTATGCCTGCGCCAAGCTCTATGCCTACTGGATTACGGTGAACTATCGGGAAAGCTATGGCATGTACGCCTGCAATGGGATCCTTTTTAATCACGAGAGCCCTATCCGAGGAGAAACCTTTGTCACCCGTAAGGTAACCCGAGCAGCAGCCCGGATCAAGCTCGGTCTCCAAAACAAGCTCTATATGGGTAACCTGGATGCTAAGCGGGACTGGGGCTATGCGGGAGACTATGTGGAACTCATGTGGCTCATGCTTCAGCAGAATGAACCGGACGACTATGTGATGGCCACGGGGATTACTACTACCGTGCGGGAATTCATCAGCCGGGCCTTTAGTGAAGTGGGCATCACCCTGGACTGGCAAGGCCATGGGGTGGAAGAAAAGGGTATTGATCGGGCCACCGGCCGGGTCCTGGTAGAAGTGGATCCCCGGTACTTTAGACCCGCAGAGGTAGATATCCTTATAGGGGATCCCACCAAGGCAATCACCAAGCTCGGCTGGAAACCCCGGGTGAGTTTAGACGAATTGATTAAGATGATGGTAGCCGCAGATCTTAAAGAAGCAGAGCGGGAGTTGCACCTTAAAAATGGTGGTTTTGAGGTAAAGCACCCCCATGAGTAAGGGGATACCTTCGGCGACCTGTCCTTTAAAGCGATTGACCATAAAAATTTCCGGCGGCCAAAAATTGAAAGGCCCCTCCGAATACACGCCGCTGGGTTCATGGGGAGGGCATCAAATTAATGGAGAAACATTGGGGTTAAAATTATGGAAAGAACCGCAAAAATATTTGTAGCGGGCCACCGGGGTCTTGTGGGAAGTGCACTTGTTCGACAATTGCAACAACGGGGCTTTACAAACATAATTCTCAGGACCCATGCAGAACTGGATTTAACAAACCAGGCCGCGGTGTATCACTTTTTTGAAACCGAACGGCCAGACTATGTATTTCTTGCGGCGGCAAAAGTGGGCGGTATCGGGGCTAACAGCACCTATCCTGCAGAGTTTATTTACATCAATCTTGCCATTGCCCTTAATGTGGTCGATGCCTCCTATCGCTATGGGGTACGAAAGCTCCTCAATCTTGGCTCAAGCTGTATCTATCCTAAATTTGCTCCCCAGCCAATGAAAGAAGAGCACCTCCTCACTGGCCCCCTGGAACCCACCAATGAACCCTATGCGATCGCTAAAATTGCAGCAATAAAACTCTGTGCTTCCTATAACCGCCAGTATGGGACCAACTTTATTTCTCTCATGCCTACCAATCTGTATGGGCCTAACGATAATTATCACCCTTTTAATAGCCATGTGCTACCCGCCCTTATCCGAAAGTTCCATGAAGCAAAAACACAGGGCACTGACGAGGTAGTATTATGGGGCGATGGTTCTCCGTACCGGGAATTCTTATACAGCGATGACCTGGCGGATGCGGCAATCTACCTTATGGAACAGTATGATGCCTCTGATATTGGGGAGTTCATCAACGTGGGCTCAAGCCAGGAAGTAACCATCCGGGAATTGGCAGAGCTGATTCAGAAAATCGTCTATGAAGATAGCCCGGGCCGCACGTGTCGTATTGTGTGGGACACGAGTAAACCCAACGGGACGCCCCGAAAACTTCTGGACTCTTCCCGTCTCACTGCTTTGGGATGGAAACCAAAGGTAAGCCTGCAGGAAGGAATTCGGCGGGCCTATGCGGACTTCGTGGAACATCATGGAAGGGAATAAGCATTCCCTGTACCCAATAGGAAAAGTCCAGGTCATTTATTCTCAGCCAATTTCAGAGGCTTGTCCTTTGCTCCCGAAAAGCATCCTGCAAGAAGCATTACTTTTTCTTTTACTCCAACGATGAACCAGAAGAAAATACTCTTTGTTATCACCCGGGGCGATCTTTTAGGAGGTGCCCAGGTACATGTAAAAGATCTCGCCCGGGCGGCCCAACAAGATGGCTATCAGTGCCTTGTGGCCTGTGGCCAAAAGGGAATATTTACCGACCTCTTAGAAAACCAGCAAACCCCCTGGGTTGCTCTTCCGGCATTACAACGGAGCATCAACCCTCTTCTGGATATCAAAGCCATTATCCAGTTGATCCGCATCATAAGAAAAGAAAAACCTACCCTCGTCAGTTGTCATACCGCCAAGGCAGGCCTCGTCGGCCGAGTCGCGGCGTTCCTCTGCGGGGTTCCTGCTATTTTTACCGCCCATGGCTGGCAATTTGCCGAAGGGATATCCCTGGTGCAAAAGATTTTTGTGCTTTCTACCGAATACATCTGCGCCCGACTTTGTAAAAAAATCATTGTAGTATCCGAATACGATTATCAGCTGGCCCGCCATTATCATGTGGTTCCAGCCACAAAAATGAAGATCATCCATAACGGCATGCCCGATACCCTTCCTCCAGAAAAGTTCACCGAGTTTAGCCAGGGAAAGGGTTCCTCCTCTATCGGCAATGGGCCAGAAGATACACGACCTATCGAACTCGTGATGATCGCCCGTTTTCAAGAACAGAAGGATCACCCTACCCTTTTTAAAGCCCTGGCAGATCTTCAGGACCTTCCCTGGCACCTTACCCTTATCGGTGATGGGCCCCGTATGGCGTGGGCACAACAGGAAGTACAACGCCTTGGATTCGCCAATCGGGTCACCTTTGCGGGCCAGCAAAAGTTGGTGACAGAATTTCTAAGACAGGCGGACCTGTATCTCCTCATCTCTCACTGGGAAGGCTTCCCCCGTTCTATCCTTGAGGCCATGCGAGAGGGCTTACCGGTCATTGCCTCCGATGTGGGGGGAAGCCGGGAAGCGGTAGTCCATGGGGAAACGGGCTTTCTGGTTCCCCGGGGAGATGTGACAAGGCTTACCATGAATCTGAGGGAGCTTCTTGAAAACCCAGAGCTCCGCTACCGAATGGGGAAGGCAGGACGAAAACGTTTTGTTCAGCATTTTACCTTTGAACATATGTATCAACAAACAAAAATAATATGGGAAAAAACATAATGGGCACCTATCTTGTTACCGGGGCAGCCGGTTTCATCGGATTCCATCTGTGTAAGCGGCTCCTTACTGAAGGCCACCGGGTCCTTGGTCTTGATAACATAAACGACTATTATGACCCAACCCTCAAGTTCGATCGCCTTGGAGAACTTGGGTTCTCCCGGGAAATAGAAACCTATGGTAAAGAAGTGCAAAGTACAGTCTATACTACCGGTTCTTTTATCCGCCTGAATCTTGAGGATTACGAATCGGTGGTACAGGTATTTTGCTGCCACCACTTTGATGCGGTGATTCACCTCGCAGCCCAGGCGGGGGTTCGGTACAGTATCGACCATCCCTTCGCCTATACCCAGAGCAATATCACCGGTTTTCTATCTATTCTGGAGGCCTGTCGCCACACCCAGGTGCCCCACCTGGTGTATGCATCCAGCTCTTCGGTGTATGGCCTTAACGACAAACAACCCTTCAGTGTCCATGATGGGGTTGACCATCCTATTAGCCTCTATGCGGCCACCAAACGGGCTAATGAGCTCATGGCCCACACGTACTCTCATCTGTATGGCATACCAACCACCGGCCTGCGTTTTTTCACTGTTTACGGCCCCTGGGGAAGGCCCGATATGGCCTATTTTAAGTTTGCCCGGGCTATCCTTTACGGGGAGCCCATAGAAGTATACAATCATGGAGACATGTATCGGGACTTTACCTATATCGACGATGTAATCGAAGGAATAGTGCGGCTTTTGGGATGCCCCCCTGGGGGACAGAGAAACGGAACTACCGGAGATCCTGCCACCTCTTCAGCCCCCTTCGTCCTTTACAATATCGGGAACAACAAACCAGAAAAACTTTCTGATTTTATCAGGATTTTAGAGGCCAACCTTGGAAAGGAGGCAAAAAAGCGATACCTTCCTTTTCAGAAAGGGGATGTCCTTTCTACGGCAGCGGATGTAAGTGACCTTGAAGGGGCTGTGGGGTGGAAACCGAGTACGCCGATTGAAAAGGGGCTTGCATTGTTCTGCCAGTGGTTCCTGTGGTATCATGAGAAGGTGAGGTGCCCATGACCATCAATGAATTTGATAGCTGGTACACCAAGCGGTACCGCCATACAACCTCTGCGTACGCGGCGATGGCATTCATCATTTCTGATTTCATCGCCATCATGCTCTCCTTTGGAACGGGATTTTTCCTGGTAAACGCCTATGATCTTTCCATCATTAGCTTTAGGTCCTTTGTTACCTACTGGCCCTTTGTGCCGGCCTTTATTCTTTTGTTTTATGTAAATAACCTCTATCCTGGGGTAAGTCTCGCCCCGGCAGAGGAACTTCGCCGCTTTGCGGTAGGTTCAGTAGTAGGGCATGGGGCCATTCTTCTTTTTATGGCCATCGATGGGGGGTACCGAATTACCCCTGAAATGGTTGCCTTTTTCATAAGCTGGATCTTCTCCGTATGGTTTTTGCTTATCTGTCGTTCCCTCATGAGAGCCCTGATAAGCCGGACCCGATTCTGGGGGATCCCCGCGGTGATTTACGGATGTGGTAAATCGGGAAGGCTTGTGGCGGATCGCCTTATGGATAATCCTGCGGTAGGGTATATTCCCGTCCTTTTTCTTGATGATGACCCTACAACCGGTGATAGCTATCGGGGAGTTCCGGTGATCCATGACACATCCCTAGGACCATACCTGGTACAGACCTACAACATTAAGATGGCTATCGTAGCCATGCCCGGTGCGGATCGACGGCGCCTGGCGGATATTCTTGATGAGTCGGTCTCGGCGTTTAAATACAATGTGCTCATCCCTGACTTTTTCGGCCTGACCAACATGTGGATGTCGGTCCGGGATTTTGATGGAATCCTTGGTCTTGCCACGAGCCAGCAACTCCTTATGCCCTGGAACCGTATAAAAAAACGGATCCTCGATATCTTTCTGGTTACTGTTGGGGGTATCCTGTTACTTCCCCTCTTTCTTCTTATTGCTTTGCTTATAAAAATTTCTTCCCCCGGGCCGGTGCTATATAAACACACCCGGATCGGGCGCGATGGGAAACCCTTTAAGGCCTATAAATTCCGTTCTATGGTGGTAGATGCGGACAAGCGGCTTGCGGAACTTCTGGAAAAGGACCCGGAAGCCCGAAAAGAGTGGGAAGCCACTTTTAAATTAAAGAATGACCCCCGGGTGACGCCGATTGGCCGTTTTTTACGAAAAACCAGTTTTGATGAGTTCCCTCAACTTATCAACATCATAAAGAATGAAATGAGTCTTGTAGGCCCCCGCCCCATTGTAAAAGCCGAAATTGAACGATACGGGAAGAGCTTTAAAAGGGTGTTTTCGGTAAAACCGGGACTCACCGGCCTCTGGCAAGTGTCAGGTCGCTCTGACACGGATTATACCGAACGGGTTGCCTTTGACACCTACTATATTCAGAGCTGGTCTATCTGGCTCGATATCTGGATTCTCTATAAGACCATCGGGGTGGTATTCCGGGGAAAGGGGGCCTATTAATGCTTCCAGAGGGTAGGGGTATTCATGATACAATCGGAGGGAAAAGTCAAATCAAATCCACTTCCATAGATTTCGCAGTGTCTACGTTTTTCAGGCTTCTCCTTGTCGGTCTCTGGATAAGTCAGATTTCCCTGGGGGCATCGAGCCAAGAAACCTCATCCTCCCGCCAACTTCGCTCTTTTACCGAACTCTATCCGCTGGCATCAGAAGGGGCTCTTCTTAAAGAAGCCAGTGCTGAAGGGGGAATTCTTCGAGTTACGGAAGAAAAACCAGCAAAAGAACGTCTCCGCTATCTTCCTGCTACGAACCCCTCTTTCCCCTGGGAGAGAATAGTACAGAAACGAAATGTGAGTTTTTTTGTAGAAGCCCTCAGGCTGGTGCCACGAAAAGCAACGGGCCCTCAAGCATCACCTCAAGCACCAAAAGATTCCGCCGTTTCAACCGTATCCCCCCCTGGTTCCTCCTTTGAGATGTTGCGCATCTATGGGGCCATCTCCCGGACCCGGGATCTCTCAGGACGGCTGTACCATTCCCACAGCCGAAACAAGGATATTCCCCTTTTTGAAGAGGTTACCCGCATAGAATCCCTGCGCAATCAGAGGGCTATCCCAGATCCCTCGGGATTTACCAGTATTCCTGAACGGGAAACCCTGTTTATTAAGTTAAAGGATGCTAACTTCGGTACCTGTTTTTATCAGGCAGACCTGGAACAATGGGACCGGGGACTCCTCTATACCCTGACAAATGCCCGAAGCCTTACCTACGGCATTATTCCAATCATCGGAGAACAAAAACTTATCGCCCAGATATACCTGGAACCCCTTACAGAGGGAATCCTTATCTATGCCCTTGCAGGGTCGGAAGTTCCTGCCCTTATTGCCTCCCAGGTACACATGCCCTCGGCCATCGAAAAACGGCTGAATGTGATCATCCAGTGGCTCGTAGACGGGTTACGGTAATAAATATCGGTAATAATTTAAAAAAGATTTTCCCTCTTACAGTCCCTTTCCTCTCAGTTTCTCTGTAACACTTCTTTTTAAGCTCCCTTCTGTACGCAGTCCCCTTAATCCCTCCTTTTCCCCGCCTTTCCTTTTCATCCCAAAAGTTCTATCTTTGCCCGCACGTACTCTAATCTATCCTGGTTAAGAACCACCCGCCGATGCGGGGTTCCCTCAAGGACCTCGATCGCATAGGTTCCCCGATGGACAAAGCGCTTCCCCTGCCCTTCGGTAAACCAGTATACCAGACGAATAGTATTTCCCTCTAATTCGATGCCGTAAATTCCTTTCTTCCCGATCACCGAACCGGAATTAAACAAGCATGGGACTGGAAGCTCATCCCCATACAGGCTTTGCTGAATGCTCGTTCGGCGTTCGCTCCGTTTAAGCTTGGAGAGTTCTTCCCGTAACATGCGGACTTCTTCGGCGATCCGCTCCTTTTCAGGGCCCGGTGCGGTGGGATACTCCCGTATAAGCCGTTCTATTTCAAATTTGATATAATCAAAACGCCCTAAAGACTCAAATAGAGGTCGATGGGTATGGCCGATAACCGAGATCACATTATTTTCTAAGGAAAAACGATAGGCCTCTTTTTCCACAAAAAATCGATGTCGGGGGCTGCGGGCAGAAGAAATATTGCGAATCCCCAGGGGCTTAAAAAAATACCGGAGCGAAAGCCGAATAAAGCGGTTATACTGGGTATACACTTTGGAAGCTTGATGCCCATGGTATACTAAGAGAGGAATCGTTGCAGTTTTAATCTGAATCGCATCATACAATGGATAAGGATAGAGGTGTACATATTCTAGATCCTCATCATGGTTTCCAATGGTTTTAAACAAACGCCCCTTTTCGTGGTAGGCATCAAAGATTTCGTAGAGCCCTTCCCAGGCCCTTCGAATATTCCCATAGGGATACCGTTGCAATTCCTCTATATCCCCATTCAATATAAGAAGCCACCCGCGGGGATAATAATACTGTTGCAAAATATCACGGACTAAAAGACCATTCCTCAGTAAATCATCACTCCTGCCCCCGTTTCCCATGTGAAAATCGCTCATTATTACGATGGGATGGGTAGCCCCTCCCCCAGCGTGTTCACCCTCTATTTCTGCGATCCGAGAAAACCGTATACGGGATTGTTGTTTAGCACCGGTCATATCCCTTTTATTGTAGGGTGTTACCGGTAATTACTCAAGAACCGTTATCCGCCTTTTTGTACTCGCCGGTTAACAATTGAACTAAAATTGAATTAGAAACGAAAAGGCCGCTGAAATAGCCAGAGGTTTTCTTCCGGCTGCCCCACAAGAGATACTCCCATACAAGACGAAAGAACATCCATGGCAGTACCGCTATAAAACACCCGATGGGTCGTATCCTCTTTGTACCACCATCCTGCAAAGTCTTCGTCTTCTTCGGGTACCCGGTGAGTATGGATCGCTAAAAAGCCACCTTCCTTAAGTAATGTGGCCATCTGGATAAATTCCTTCCGGGGTTCCTTAAAGTGCTCTGCCACTTCGATACACAGAATAAGGTCGTAGAGGCCTCGAAGGGTAATGGGAGCAAAGTAGGGATCATAGCTGGTAACCCGATGGCCGTGATAAGAAAGAAGCGGAGCTACCACAGGACTGGGACCGCAACCATAATCAAGAATATCAAGACACTGGCCGCTGGGGCTCTTCTGAGAGACATACGTTATGCCTTCCCAGACCTGCCGTAAAATCCCTTCCATATATTCCCGGTACGGGGGATCCCCGGGATGATTTTGATGCAAAAGATAACGCGCCTTTTCCTCGCATTCAGATAGCCATGTAGAAGGATCTTCCCAAACGCTCTTGCAGTTCGTACATCGAAAAAAGCGACGACTCCTTTTGTTTCGCCGCTGTAAGGGGACAGGATTACTATGAGAACTGGTACAAATAGGGCAGATCATCACAAAACAATATCTTCATGGGTCCTGGAAAGGCAAGGGGCCCGTATCAATGGTATACCCCTTGCTCAGAAAACTTTTTTAGTTACCCTGTTTTTACATCCTTTTGTCGTATTCCGCTCTCAATTTTTTTGTCGCCCCTACCATATGGGCCAGGGCGGCTTTTGTTTCTTCTATGTTTCGGGTCTTTAACCCACAGTCAGGATTAATCCAGAGCATGGGAGCAGGAATATACTGGAGCATCCGATGAATACGCTGCTGTAGTTCTTCTATCGAAGGAACTAAGGGCGAGTGGATATCATAAATACCTGGCCCGATCTGATGGTCCCGGGCATAGTCCTGGAAAGAGGGCAGCAATTCAAATTGAGAACGGGCCGCTTCGATGGTAATCACATCCACGTCAAAGGCGTTAATCGCATCCACCATGCTTCCAAATTCGCTGTAGCACATATGGGTATGCAATTGCACATCCGGCCGCACCGAAGCGGTAGCAGCCTGGAAAGCCCCCACCGCAACCTTGAGGTAGCCCTCCCATTCACTCCGGCGAAGGGGGAGTTTTTCTCGCAGGGCCGCTTCATCCACCTGGATAATAGGAATTCCCTTTTCTTGTAGGTCATCAATTTCCTCGCGAATCGCATCGGCAAGCTGGGACGCTACCACCTCCAGGGGGAGATCTTCCCGTACAAAAGACCAGTTGATAATGGTTATCGGCCCCGTAAGAATCGCCTTAACCGGTTTTTTAGTAAGGGACTGGGCATAGCTAATCCAGGGAACCGTTATAGGATGGTTCCTTTTAATATCTCCATAAATAATCGGGGGTTTAGTGACCCTGCTTCCATAGGACTGAACCCATCCTTGTTCGGTAGTATAGAATCCCTCCAGATGCTCCGCAAAATATTCGACCATGTCGTTCCGTTCGTATTCCCCGTGGACAAGAACATCAAGACCAAGGTCTTCCTGCAGGTTGATGACCTGCCGAATCCTGTCCCGCAGATAGGCCTCATAGGCCTGTGGCGAAATAACACCCTCCCGATACTGCCTTCGCATCCGTCGTAGTTCCCCATCTTGAGGGAAAGACCCAATGGTGGTAGTCGGAAAGAGGGGTAGCCCCAAGCGTTTCTGCTGGAGCTCATACCGTTCCTGCCGGGGTACCGGACGGAATTTGTTTCCAGGGAAGGTCTCTTCTTTTTGGGGGTTCCCCGCGTCGCTCTTCCGCAAAGCCATTCCATTTTCTTTTTGTTCTTCAGGGCTTTTCTCCTCTGTCCCATCTTCCCAAGCCGTACCGGGATCGCCCTCAAGCACCTGCTTAAGAAGCTCCAGTTCTTCGAGTTTTTCATAGGCAAAGGCCAGGGAGGTCTTCAGGTTTTCTGGCAAAGCGGATTCCCCTTTCACCGTATAGGGTACATGAAGAAGAGAACAGGAAGAGGAAAGCCATATTTCTTGTGAGACAGCGGCGGCAAGTTTTTTTATCAGCCTTTTCAACCCTATAAGATCCGCCTTCCAGATGTTCCGCCCATCAATACAGCCTGCCACAAGAATAGTATTTTCGGGAAAGCCATACCGTTGAATAAGTTCTTCATTGTAAGGGCCCCCTACAAAATCAAGGCCAATTGCATCAAAGGCGGCTTCACATACCGGCTTCCAGGAATCCCGAATATCTCCGAAGTAGGTCTGGAGAAGTACCTTCAGAGGGCCTTTTTTCGATAGGATTCGATCATACAAGAACCTAAACTGTTCCCGTTCTTTATTCCCAAGATCAGTGGCAAGGATGGGTTCCTCTATCTGAACCCACGGGACGTTCCATTCTCGCAAAAGGTCCATAAGGGCTTCATACTGGCGAACGAGTGGTTCAAGATATTCCTCCAGGGAACCTTCTTGAATTTTAGAAAGACCTACAAAGGTAAGGGGCCCAATCAGGTTTACCTTAAAGGGATGACCAAGACTTTGGGCCGCTTCTACATGGGCTTTTAGAAAAGATGGTTCTAGTTTCCAGGAGATATCCCGGGAAAGTTCGGGGACAAGGTAGTGATAATTAGTGGTAAACCATTTTTTCATTTCTAATGGATAGGTGCTTTCTCCTGCCACCTCCTTTCCCCGGGCCATGGCAAAATAGAAGGAGAGTTTTGCCGGCAGAGAAGCGGCACCCCCTTGTGATGGCTGCAATTTTACAAAGCGGGGCGGAATAGCTCCCAGCAGATAGATCATATCCAGCATGCCATCATACAGGGAAAAATCATTGCAGGGGATAATATCCAATCTTTCGGCCAGAAACTTAAGCTGGTCTATCTCAAGTTTACGGGCACCGCTATACAATGTTTCGGCATCGATTGCCTGGACAAAGTACTTATCCAACAGGGTTTTAAGTTCCCGGTTTTTTCCTATCCGGGGAAAACCCACAATCGTCGTTTTCATGAGGACTCCTTAGTGGGAGAAATTAAATTGAACATTAAGAAAGAACTATCCTACTAAGATGAGACACAATTACGGGACATGAACCATAGCTGAACCCTCCGTTCAAAAACTCCTCTGGCAAATATCCTGGCTCGGTTTCTTCCTACTACCCACCTTCCCGGTTTCCCAGTGGTTCTCAGGGTTCGTCCACCTTACAGTAGCGGGGGCTGCGCCGGTTTTGCACCGGACTTCCTTGCCGCAGCGATACCACCACCTTAAAAGGCTTTGGTATCGCGGGGGGCTTTTAAAAAATATATACGCCCACCAGAGGGGGCTTTATCATAGCACTTCTTCTGAAGAGAATACAAGGGTTCTTTGTTTTTTAATAAAACAGACAAGAACAGAACAGTTTGTGGGGTATCGTGTCCTGTCCAACCAAAAGACTAATAACATACCACCACGATACCCCTTCTGCTCTTACAATTGCTTGTTTCTGTATGTGGTATGTGTACCCTACTTCTCGTTAATTCTGAATTTGTACCAGCTATTAGAACCTACATAATCTGAACGGAGATAAAAATCAAATTCTAATTTTCCGGTAAAAGAGCTTGGAATAGGATATAATAAATAACCATCCCATTTCCCATTATCACTCCAGGCGCCCAAATCTTGGCCCAGGTCATCACACTCAAAATGGATGGGAATATCCGGATCGTTCCACAACTCAAGAGAATAGGTTTTTCCGCTTTTTAGTATCACCGAATAATCATCATAATAGAATACATAATAATTTGAATCTCTGCTTGACTTATCACTGAATTCGATTTTTCCTTCAATGATAGTATTTACGGTCACACTAAAAAGAAAATCAAATAAGGCATACCCCACAACAATAAACACTACAATAAAAAATAAAACACCCCCTTTTATAGAAAAGAAGCCTCGCATAGGCCACTCCTCTCAAAAGTCAAATTCTTTTTATCTCTTATCTCCTCTAATTACGTTCCCCTCCCCTCGTTACTACGCATGGGAGGGAAACCTCTTTTAACTTTATCCTAAAACAATTTCTATTCAGGTTTAGAAGCAAGAATCGTTTTCCAATCAACCCCAGAAGTAACTATGGCCTTATTAAGGCTTTCCATCCAAGATCGACGCACACTATATAAAGCAATAATATCCGACCCCACCGAAACCCCAGAACACACTAAGGAAATAATCACTCCCGTGGTGTTTTGCATAAAGAGGCCTGAGAGGACTGCCGCCAGGGCCGCACCGGTGGTTACATAGGCGTAGATCTTAGATGTTTTAAGATACTGGGAGCCGTTGTAATTCACACCGTTACTCACCCAAAAATTGGTGGTCCGCTCCATGTAATTTTGAAAAAGCCAGGCCCCTGAGGTAGAGGCAAGAGGTGCGATAGCCATAAAAGTAAGCCCAAGAGAAAGGGTACTCCGAGAACTTGCAGCAACTCCACCACCTATAACTAAACCGTAGCCCGTTGCTTCGAGCACAAGCCCCGTCATACCCCCTGAATCAGAAAAGGGGGTAACTATTCTTTCTGATTCCTGGGCTCCTATCATCGTAGCGATACAGAGAAGCCCCCCTAGTACCGTAATAATCTTCTTTCCCATTTTTCCCTCCTTTGGGTATAAAATGTAGTTAGAGGAACTACCAAGATAGTATCCGCTAGAGTCATATGTTCACGTTTTGTTCCTCAAAAGACAGTATAGAAAGAATAGAGAAAGAATTCTGTTGTTGATGGGTCTAAAAAACTCCATATGGAATTTATTATCAGACAGGTGTTCCCCTCTGTTTTACTCAATGTAAAGAGATGTTTGCTTTTTTAAAATTCAATAATCTTGTATTTTTTCCTAGAGCTCATCTTGACAGATTACGCCGATATTATTTCAAAATATATTATGAATACCGGAAACACCCTATGGGTGCGCATAGGGGTGGCTTTGTATTTATCGTTATCGGGTCTTCTTGCGTTGCATACCATAGAAAATGGTGAAATTTCTTGCAAAATAGAACCATGTGTTATAGGCATTCTATTGGCAGTTTTACACGGTATAGCGTACTTCTATATTCTTACAGCGGAAAACCCCAAATTCATACAAAAGTTTTTTTTCTGTGCCTTTTTTTGTTTATCCACTATCATACTCCTTTCGATTACCCTGTACCAAGAGTTGTTTCGGAGCGCTTTTCATATTTTAGGAGCCTTTTTTCTTATCTTTATTTTTAAATTCGAAAACTTTAACCTTTCCCGCACTAATAAATTGAATATCCAGTTACTATATATTCTCTTAATCACTATAGAAATAGTAGTCACCCTCTGGGTGTTCCTTCATGCTATATATGGGGTTTTACTCAGAGCACCCTTCGCGCAAAAATGGGTCCTTTTCAATTTATATACCTCAGGATATCTTATTATAGGAATTTTTGCTATTTTCGAACTCAGAAGCTTTATTAATATTCTGGTTTTAATAAACAAAGAGAGTTTCGTGGTTGATAATGAGAATTATTCTCATTTGTTTGGTAAAAAAGATCTATTCTTACTGTGGCTTTTAACACAACAAGGTACCCGCTGCCATGACCCCGTTGGGGCTGATTAATAGGAGCTGGGGGCGAGGGTGTATGGCAGGAGGGTGTCGAGGGCGGCGGTTTTGTTCT
>NZ_PTQW01000035.1 GCF_004343725.1 Treponema sp. J25 | reverse complement strand
TAATAAGAATCCCTGTGGTCCGACGAAGTTCAAAATTCATCCGATCGTTAAGCCAGGAAAGAAAATGAGCAGGAGAAATGGTCCGAGTCAGGCTCGTACGGACATATTCAGGATAAATGACTGCCTTAAGAATCCCTGTAATAATAGCTGCCCGTATTCCGTGTCCTGCCACATCTCCAAGAAGTATAAGGTATCTATCGGGACTGAGGGTGATCACATCATAATAATCTCCTCCACAATATACGAGGGGCTTATAGCTTACCCGGAATTCCACTTTTTCTGAGGCAGGGAGATTAGGTCGCAAAAGATTCCGTTGCATTTCGCCGGCCCAACGTAATTCCTCTTGCATTTGTAACAAAATACGATGATGACTTCGCTGTAGTTCTGCGTATTCATATGCCTTCGTTATTTCTGAAAGAAGATAGTCCGAATCCCAGGGCTTAAGAATATAACTAAAAATACCCGCTTTTATTGATTTAATTATTTCTTCAATTTCTGAATAACCGGTTAGCAAAATCGATACAATAAAAGGATATTCCTCTTTTACTCGCAATAAAAGTTCTGAACCTTTCATTTCGGGCATTCTGAGATCCGAAACAATAAGTACCGTCTCTTTTCCCTTTTCTTTAAGAATTTCCAAGGCCTTCTTTCCGTTATTAGCAAAGAGAAGCTCTATGTGGCGTTCTGCAATCCAATCCTCTAGTTCCCTGGAAAGGGCCCGAAGGATGTTTTCTTCATCGTCTACTAAAAGGAGATATTTTTTTGACATGATGTTCCTCCTTTTATGTAAAGTATAGTGCTTATTCCTGGAAATACAAGAAAAAGCCCCTTTGTAATAGCTACAGAAGCGACTGCACCTCCCTATTGGCAAAGATATGAATATGATTATAATGGTCAACTATGTTGTATCTTGATACCTTACGGGAGCTCCCCTTGCCTGAACCGGGCAGTACGGTGGCGGTGGCCATGTCCGGGGGAGTCGATTCTTCTCTTGTAGCACAACTCATGGCAGAGCGGGGCTGTCGGGTGGTAGGGGTAACCATGCGGGTCTACGACGGATCCATCTATTTCCCGCCGGGGACCGGGAATGGTTGTTACGGCCCCAATGAAGAAGAGGATGAAGCCGCATGCCAGCGACTCTGCGATTCCCTGGGGGCTCCCTACTATGTGATAGATCTTTCCCGGGCTTATCTTAAGGAAGTGGTTGATTATTTCCGTCGGGAATATCGTTCTGGGCGAACCCCTAATCCTTGTTTGCGCTGTAACCCCCATATAAAATTTGGCCTCCTTCCCCAGGCCTTGCGAGATCGAGGAGTATCTTTTGACTATTTTGTGACAGGTCACTATGCTCGCCTTTTTGCTCCCGGCGGAGATCCTCAAAAGGGAGTGTATGTGGCGCCGGCCCTCGATGCTTCGAAGGATCAGAGCTATTTTCTGCAGCGCCTTACCCAGGACATACTGAAGATATGCCGCTTCCCCCTGGGAAACTATACCAAGCAAATGGTTCGGGAGATGGCCCGGCAACGGGGACTCGCGGTGGCAGAAAAGAAGGATAGTCAGGATTTTATTGCCCGGGAAGATTACGAGTTCTTATTTAATGATGCACCCATAGAACCGGGGGAGATTGTAGATCAACAGGGAAAGCTTTTGGGAACCCACCGGGGAATTGTTCGGTACACCATAGGGCAACGACGGGGGGTAGGGGTAAGTGTTGGCACGGAACCGCTCTATGTGGTATCCCTGGATGCCCCGCGGAATCGGGTTGTGGTAGGCCCTGAGTCGGCCCTTTTTTCTCGAGCCCTCGAGGCCTCTGAGACCCTCTGGGCTCCAGGTTTTGGTGATGAACCGTTCCGGGCCCTGGTAAAAATCCGCCTTGCCTCTCGGCCAGCGCCGGCCCTGGTTATTCCCTTACCGGAAGGTCGTGTTCGGGTTGAATTCGAAGAACCCCAGCGGGCCATTGCCCCCGGGCAATCGGCGGCCTTTTATGTCCCCTTTCCTGATAAGAAAAAAAGTGATGAGGAAAAGTATCGCTCCGTGGAAAGCCCAATTCCTTCTGGGGATGAACAACGGATGCTTCCCCACACTATTCTGGCAGGCTGTGGGGTTATCGAAAAGGGATCATGAAGAAATAATCCCCTTTTTGCCTGATTATTCTATCACTAGCTCAAAGGTGCTGGTCCGTTGATTCCCTGCCAGGTCGGTAACCAGGAATTCGATTTTCACCCTTCCCCGGGTAAGTTGGATCTCCCCCAGGTACAGGAGACCATCTTTACGGTACACCTGCTCTACGGGAAAGCTTTTTTGCTTTCCCATAAAAAGCTTCCCTTCCTTTACATAGAGCGTATCGACCTGCAGGCGAGAATACTCAATACCATTCACAAAACATTGATAGGTAAAAGGAACGGTCGTTAGGGAAGGATTAGCGTCAAAGGTATCAATGACATCCAGATAAATCTGATAGGTCCCCTGCTTGCAGGTTCTTGTTCTTCCAAGAACAACCGCGGCGGTCCCATCTCGAGGTACCAGTTGTACCTGCCGGATAAGGGGGGCTTTGGTATCTTCATAAGAGGGAAGCAGTAAGGCCGGATGAACCCACTGTTTGTTTTTTCGATCATACAGGCTAAAGTACAGAAGTCTTTCTCCTGTTCCCCTCTGTTTTCGGGGGATCCCCAGGGGGGTCCCCGTATCGATAAGGGCGGAGGTTCTTTCTGGGACACCCTCTAGTTTACCATAAATGCTAATCAATGCTTCCTGATGCTCGATGGCTATCCAGTTCTGCAGGGGAGAGGGGAAGCCCCGGATAGGGGTGTAAAAATCATTGTCAAAAAACAGAACCTCTCCGGCATCTATCGTATAGATAGGGCTTTCGGTGGTAAACTCAAAGCCGCCGAAGAACCGCCCCCCCTCGTTCATTCCAAAGGAGCGGCGTATCGTACGACTGTCCGTGGGCCATTCGATAGAAAAAAGGGGGAAAAGCATCCCCGACATTAAAAGAAAGAATCCCCACCGTTTCATATTATCGTCCTTCTATGAATGAAAAAGATATAAAGCGAGTATCCGAGGAAAGATAAAAAGTATCTTGGACGGTCGTAAGGTCGGTTTCCCCCGCTTCATAGGGAGCTATGCCGAGAATAGTATCGGGTAACCGGATGGTAAGGAGAGCATGATTTTTTTCTTGGGAAAGAAGTACACCCACTATTCCCTGTTGTTCTGTTCCACCTATTTTCTGGATCCGGTACAGACGGTATTTTTCCGGGAAAGAAAGGAACCAGAATTTTTTGGAAAAGAGGTGGAAAATACCAATGCCCTCGGGTTGTTCGTAGAGAACCCATTCATTTTTTACGATGGTGCACCACACGGGCCGTCGATAATTAAAAGAAAGGTACCTATGGTATAACACCTTGTAGGTGTTTTTGAATTGTTCGAGAACGAGAAATCGCTGGGGTTCAAGTCCCGCTACGAGGGCAATATACGTATCATTTTTGGAAATAGCCGAAGAGAGGATAAGGGAACGCCGAGATCCCCCCGGTTCAAATCTATACAGTTCTTTACCATTGGTAACATCCAGCACCACGAGCAACCCTTCGAGGGTCCCCGCCACAAGACGATTGGTCCCACTGGAAAGACCGGTGCATATGCCCGGAAACGCGTAGAACCAGAGGAACTTCCCCTCTTCGGTGTAGCGAAAAAGAGAACGCTGTTCTTCATCGATAAAAAAAAGCCGGTCCTCTAAAAAAAAGGGGTACCCCGGTACTTGTTCGATTGGGGTCTGGATAGTTCTCGAAGGATTGCGCAGGGTAATCGGACGGGAAGGGTCGACAAAATCAATCCACCAGTTCCGGGAATAAGTTACCGCACCATTCACCGGAAGCAGCCCTCCTCCTTTCCCATCTACCCCTATATAGCCAAAGAAAGAACCGCTTTTAAAGGGGACAACTCCTTGAGATGGGGGAGTTTCTGGGCCCTGGGCTGACAAGGCGGTAAGGTCTACTATCCAATGGGGTGCCAGACTTACTTCCTCCGGTATTGGTTGAGAGGCAAGAAGAATATACAGAAATATAACAAAAAGAGGTATAACACTATATCCTACTATATTTTTTTTTTGCATAAATCCCCCGGGATATGGTAGTATGGTAGCGGGTAACCGTATATCTGTCAACGTGGAGAAGCATATATATGATGGATGCACAGGCTTTGTATGAAATGGCTTTACAAGCCACAGAAAATTCCTATGCCCCCTATTCTCATTTTCGGGTAGGGGCGGCGCTCCTCTGTGAGGATGGAAGTGTTTTCCTTGGGACCAATGTGGAAAACCGGTCCTACGGGCTTACTATTTGTGCGGAGCGGAGCGCGGTGGTTTCTGCCATTGCGGCGGGAAAGCGTCGTTTTACCGCCGTGGCCATTGCCACCCCCGATGCGGAAGGTCCCGTTGGTCCCTGTGGGGCCTGTCGACAGGTCCTGAGCGAGTTTATGGAAGGAGGGTCCCTGGTGGTTTTCGGACATCGAAAGGAAGAACTTATTACCACCACTATAGGAGCACTGCTCCCTCAGGATTCTTTGCATGAGCTTCGGGAGAAGAGAAAATAAAGAAAAAAATACTTTTACTTGACATATTGTGCTATCTGTTGCAATATTATAGTGGATTACCGGTCCTCATTGAAAGGAGTAAATATGATTGATGATGATATCCTTACGATAGAAGAGGTTGCCAAGTACCTGCGAGTTTCAGAGCGGACGGTCTATGATTGGGCTCAAAAAGGAGAAATTCCTGCAGGAAAGATCGGTACGGTTTGGCGGTTCAAAAAATCTGAAATTGAGCGATGGGTAAACGACCGGCTATCCACCAATCGCATGACTCCCCAGTTTTCTTCGGTTCAGATAGAAAATATTATTTCTCCCAGTCGCATCCTTTTCTTAAACTATTCAACGAAACGGGATGCCCTTCTTGCGCTGGCGGATAATCTGGCCACCGCTCCTCAGGTGAAAAATAAACAGGAACTGGCCGCCGAAATCCTGAAACGGGAAGAACTCATGAGCACCGCCATTGGGCGGGGAATCGCTATTCCCCACGTGCGGCTTTCCTCGGTGACTGACCTGGTGGTCTCTATAGGAATCAGCCAGTGTGATATTATTGATTTTCAGACCCTGGATGACCAGCCGGTCCGGTTGCTTTTTATGATCGCCGCAGCCTATAATCAACATGCCTACTATTTACAGACCCTTTCGTATTTCAGCGCCCGGTTAAAGAATAAAGAACTTCGTTCGGCCCTCCTGGCTGCTGGTACCCCTCAGGAAGTATACAACTTATTGGTTGCTCCCCCGGAGGTAGCTAAAAGCTGAAAGAATTCTGGGGCCTTTATAGGGACTAACAGAATTCCTTTTTAAGGAGGACGCAACCTCTAGGCCGTTGAATTAACGCTTAAGGCCCCTTCATCGGTGCCCACGGGACCTCTTACCCGCCAAAGGGAAAATATATTCCCGCTGAAACAATTCCTCTGCCCCTTTTGTGGGGAGGCCCATGAAGCCCTCTCGATGAGGAGAATACCTTCCATTCAAAGAAGCGGGGGCCCTTTTAGAGAAAAAAAGCGGGGTTCCGGGCCAAAGGGAAGACCTTCCGGCAGAGACCCTGGGCTCATTCAAAGAGAATCCCAATCCATCGATTCGGGTCCGCCACGGACTGACCAATGAGGCCCAGAGGAACTTTTGCGGTTGTTTCTGCCACAAGCCATTGACGGGAGCCGAGGGTAAAGCGGGCCCCCGCTCCTTCCAGGAGTACCAACCCCATGGCGTGCTGGTATTCCCGGGAAACCATCATCGCCGCGGGAATGTGGGCATGGTGCAAAATGATGGCCCACAGGAGGGCGCGACTGTCACAGTCTCCCCGGGCTTGTAAGGCGGCGCTCACCGGATTTACGAAATCCGTTCCGGCCGGGTCCCGTTCATAGCTAAACTGCTGAAGCCAACTGAGGAGTTTTTCTGCGAATTGTCGTTGGGCCTGCGCCGTAGGAGAGCCGGGTACGCCTAGCTCCGCCTCAAGGGCAAGCGCCACCGGCCGTAGTCGTTCATAGGCATCCTTGTAAATCATTTGGTAAAAGCGAATCCAGGCCTCTTTCCAGCGAGGACTGGTGAGGTAGTTGGTAAGAAGTTGATACTCCCGTTCTACCACGGAGGCCGCCGCTTCTTCGTCGCTTGTATCCACTGAAACCTGAAGATTAAGGGAAGGAAGGGTTCTCTGAAGGCGGGCCTCCGGCGGATAGGTGAAAGAGGTAATGATGCCAGGGGCCCACTGATCGCCCGGTGTAGGGGCAAGGGAATCCAGGGTAGAAACATACAAGGCAGAGGTAAGGCTGTTTTCCGCCTCCCGGGGCCCGTAAATAAGGGCTATGAGAAACGGTGGGGGAGCCTTTCCCCCTTCTCCTGTAGGAGCTACCTCAACGGCCACTGCCCAGCCCGTATAGGCCTTATTAGAGAGAGAGAAATCAAGACGCATGAGCAGGGCCCGTTTCCCCCGGTATTCAAAGGAACTCTGGTCCCCCTGGTTCCTGAGCCGTTTTTGTACCTCCTGCCCCAGATCCTCAATGGTTTGATAGGCGCCGGAAGGATATACCCGGATATCCAGATGGATATCACTAGAGGAAAAAACAAAGGCGAATTGATTTTTCCCGTCCCCTTCTACAAACTCAAAACCTTCGGGGGGATCAATCCGGAAACCCCAGGTGGGGGAATAGAGGGGCTCCCCGGGAACCGCCCAGAGCCAAAGAAACAGGTTCCCCAGGACCGCAAGAAGAATTGCGGCTTGTTTCATTTCATTTCTCACGATAGTATGCCTCGTATGCAGGATATCCCCATTCTATACGAAGATCCAGACTGTGTCATTCTTAATAAACCCGCCGGTCTTGCGGTGCAGGGCGGGGTGGGGATAAAAAAGTCCCTCGATATCCTTTTAGAAGAACGGCTGGGATACAAGATTTTCCTTGTCCATCGGCTTGATCGGGATACCTCTGGTTGTATTCTGGTGGCTAAGAACCGACAGGCTGCCCATAGGTATCAGGTGCTTTTTACCTCCCGGGGACTTCGGAAAACCTATCGGGCCCTCTGTTCTGGTTCCCTGCATCCTGCGCGGGGAACGATTCAAGAACCCCTGACCCTTCGGGGACAGGTAAAGGCGGCTATCACTCGATATCGGTGTGTACAGAAAAATGATCGCTACTCCTATGTGGAACTGGAACTCCAGACGGGGAGAATGCACCAGATCCGCCGTCACCTGGCGCTTATTGGTCATCCCATTATCGGCGATGATAAGTATGGGGATTTTTCGTTAAACAAGCGCCTTGCAAAAGAGTATCGCCTGAAGCATCTGTTACTTCATGCCTACGAACTGGAGTTTTCCCTCTTTCCTCACGGTCGAATGGTGCGAGTCCAGGCCCCCCTTCCGGATTACTTTGCTCTCTTTGTTCAGAGGGTGATGGAACATGAGTAATGAATGCTACCGTATTGACAGGGAATAGGCTTTTTCCCATGATAGGTGCCATGATTGAAAACCAGCTCAGCCGTGCATACCTGGAATCCCTTTCCACGGAAGAACTCCTGGCAGTGGCAGATAAGATTGGCCTCGATATTCCCCTGGATTTAAACCGCACTTTTATCATTCAAGAAATCCTGGATGCCCATGCGGAACTGCTTAATGTAGAATCCTACGATCTTCAGGAAGAATCGGCGGATACCTTTGAACGGAAAAAGAACAAACCCTCTTCTGCGATTTATAATAGTACGTATATTGATGTGTTATTGCGGGATCCCGTCTGGGCCTTTGTGTTTTGGCATATTCGGGAACAGGATCGACGGACCTACGAAGCCTCCCATGACTTTAATGGGTATTTCCTTCGGGTTAGTTCCTGTGTCGCCGGTAAAACCCCCGAAGGGGAATCCTTTAACATCGATGTGGATATTCAGGATGGTTCCTGGTACATTTGTTTCCCCGCACCCCAGGGATGGTTTACGGTGGAGCTTTTTGTGAAAAAGGGACGGCAACATATCCTTTTAGCCACCTCTCGTCCCTTTCGAATTCCGCGAACCGTGCGGTTCTCTCCCTTAGAACTCGAACAGCATCCCCTGGGACCGGTACTGCTTCTTTCTGGAATTGAACAGATGCGCATTGTATATGCAAAAGAATATTCCCCTGGCCAGTACAGCGGCTGTAATTAATACTGAGGTATGATGAATGGGCACCACTCCAACGATTTCTTTGATTCTCAATGGGCATATCCCTTTTATAAAAGAAGATGCGGATCCGCAGGCTCCTCAAAAATATTGGCTGTATAATCTTTTATATGAGACCCTTATCCCTCTTTTACAAACCTTCGACCGATTAGAGGGAGATCGGATTCCCTTTAAGCTCGGGATAGTCTTTTCTCCCCTCTTAATTCAACAACTTCAGGATCCGGCTCTTGTAGATTCCTTTATTCAATTTCTGGATGCCAAGATTGAATTGGGTGAACGGGAAGTGAATCGTACCAGGAATATCCCCTGGATGAATTATCTTGCTCATCTTTATTACGATCGGGCTATTGAATATCGGGTGTTATTCACAGAACGGTATGAAAAAAATGTGATTCGAGCCTTTGACATATATCAAAAAAAGGGAAAAGTCGAAATTCTTGCCACCGCGGCGACCTATGCCTTTCTTCCTTTTTACACGAGTTATCCTGAGGCGATTAAGGCACAGATAGAAGTGGCCCTTAAAACGTATCGAGAGGCCTTTGGTCGTTTCCCCGAAGGCTTCTGGCTCCCTGAAGCGGGGTGGAATCCTGAACTGGATGAGATTCTTCGATCCTATGGTTTTTCGTACACCGTGGTGGATACCCACGGACTCTTACAGGGGCACCCCATACCCCAGGAAGGAACCTTCCAGCCGGTACGGACTCCTGCGGGTTTAAAGGTCCTCGCCCGGAATTTAGCCCTTTCCCGGGCAGTTTGGGATGCCCATGAGGGGTATCCAGCCCATGCCTGTTATCGGGAATATTACTGGGACATTGGCTATGAACTTCCCCGGGAGGATATGAAGGCCTTTGTTGCTTCTGATGGAAGTCGCCAGCAAACGGGTTATAAATACTGGGCCGTAACCGGTGGGGAAGGGGAAAAACAACCCTACATTCCTCAGGATGCTCATGGGCAACTACAAAAAGACGTTGAGGCCTTTGTAGAGCTTTGTGAAAGTCATCTTGATACCTACCGGCGTTTACGGGAAAAAGAGGGATGCCTGGTAGGAGCCTACAACCTGGACCTCTTTGGGCATCGCTGGTATGAAGGGATCGATTTTCTTGAAACTTTTTTCCGGGAGGCCGCTCAAAGGTCTTCCTTTGCGGTTGATACTCCTGCTCATGTGTGTGCTCATTTTTCCCAGGAAAAGCTTGAAGAAGTAATGCCCGAATTTTCTTCCTGGGGAGAAAATGGGTTTGGAGAAACCTGGCTCAATTCGTCCAATGATTGGATGTACCCCCCGGTGCTTAAGATTACCGAGAAGATGATAGAACTGGCCGAACGGTTCCCCAACGATGGTGGGCTTAAGGAGCGAACCTTAAATCAGGCGGCCCGGGAGGTGCTCCTGGCCCAGGCCTCTGACTGGGCCTCTATGCTCCATTATCAACAGGCTGTTGAGTATGCCCGTCACATGGTAGAAAGCTGTGTGGACAATTTTTCCATCATTTATGAATCCCTGGGAGGAAACTATATCAGTACCGAGTGGCTTACCCAGCTTGAAAAGCGACATGCCATTTTCCCGGACATTAATTACCGGATTTTCAGGAAAAAGCGTTAACTTCCTTTCTGAGAAGGAGACCAGAAGGTTACTCGATTTTCTGTATTTCTTCTATGCGATCGGTAAGGGCCTGTACCCCCTCGATCGCCTGAATGCCCTCTCGGGCAGGATCGTAGGCAGGGTCAAGGTCGAGCGCCTCCTTCCAGTAGTGGAGAGCGCTTTCGTAATTCCCCTGGGCGTAGGCCGTAAGTCCCAACAGGTACAGCTCATCTACTTTTCGGGCCCGTTCGGCCCTTCCTTCATCCCCAAGATTAAACTGAACCGCAAGACTTACCCGGTTAAGGGGAGTAAGCTGGGTAAGGAGATCCAGCGTATAGTTTATATCGAGCGTTATAAGATCTACCTGAATGGCACTTCCCATGGTAAGTCGGATATTGCCGGTCTTTGCTAAGATCCCCCCGCGCATGCTTACAAAGGGGGTAAGGGTCGCAGAAACTCCTGCCGCCCAGTAGGGCCGTTCTGAAAGGGATGGATCCTGGAGGTTAAGCGGGAAGGTAACATCGAAGGCAAACTGAAGGGGCCGTAGGGGTTTATAGGTAACGCCGGCGGTTATTTCGGTGGGAAGGGGATCCCCACCTACCGGGAGGCCTACATTTTTGAATACCAGGGCGGCCGCGGTATTACGCTCCCGGCTCGAGTAGTATTTAAGGAAGTTAAAGGTGGTTAAGAGCCCCCCATCTACCATGAGTGCCAGGGCTGATTGGCTGAGGCCTGAACCTTTCTTGATGGTGCCGGTATCATCCGAGTAGTCGGGCACCAGGCGAAACGCCGCTTTCAGGTTAGCCCCTACGGAAAGTCCTGCAAAGTAGTACCCGGGGAAAAGGGTATAAGAAACATTAGCGAGGGCCACCCCTTCAGAGTAAAACCCCTTTGAAGCCCGTTCTCCGTAATCGTTATATTCGGTAAAGGGCAGGTACAGCCATTTTCCACCCACACCAAAGCCCAGATGCTCAAAACGCCGGGTATACAACAGCCCTTCAATTTTTGTATCCGCCATCCAGTTATTATGATAGAGGGCAAGTTCCGTTCGTTCGAGACGGGCGCTCACCGCAGGGTTCCGTTCAAGGGCTGCGGCGGTATCGGTCAGGGCTGCGGAAGCGGTTCCCATGCCCTCTACCTTGCCCCCCAAGGGGATAGACAGCACCGGAAGGGTGGAAAGTCCTGCGTTATCATCTATACCAAAAATCCCCTGCAGGTAATCGCTGACGGACCCATAGAAATCTTCCTGTATATCCAGAGAAAAGAGCGGTATATTGGATACAGCGATGAGAAAAGAGAGTAACATTATTAGGGCGCCCTGTAATCTGGACATACCTTCTCCTCTTATAATATACATCGGAAGAGAAAGTATTTCTACTTATTGAAAAGCGGGAATAAGAATAATAGGAAGGTAGAGGATGCCCGGAGGTATTCTTCTCCGGTGAAAGCGCACCAGCAGGGAAAGCAAAAAGTGAAGATTCGGTCAGAAAGAAACCTCTTCGCTGTGGACATGGTTTATTGGTGTATAGGGTCGTACCGTTACAGGGGGAGCTTTTTTCTTCCGATAGTAAGATAATGGATATACCGTATTCATGAAGGTGAGTAATCAGGAGCATTGGCAGATACTACTCCTCAGTTTCCTCGTGTTTTTGCTGGGTGTGCCGGGTGTTCTCTACGCAGGGGGGCAACGGGAAGATGAGGCCCTGGCCCGGGCGGATACGCTCATTGCAGAACGAAGGTATAACGAGGCAATCCTGGTACTTACCGAATATATAAAAGAAAATCCTGACCGTTTTGATGATGCCCAGCGACGGCTCCAGCGGATTGTTCGATTGCGGGAAGAATACAACCGCCTGGCGGGAGAACTCCTGGATGTTCTGGTGAATGACCCTACCAATGATGAGCGTAAACTGGCGATGATCCGTCAGCTTGAAAGCCTGGAAGCTGCCCCGAATCGGGCAAGCCGGGAATTTATCCTGAAAACAAAGGAAACGGCCCTTTTTACCTATAACCGGGCTCAATTTGAGAAAATAATGGCCGAGGGGAAACGTTTTATTGAAGAGGGAAATTATTTCAGGGCCCTCCAGCGCTACCGGGATGGTTTTTCTCTCTATCGGGAAGAATTTTATCAGGCAGGATATGATATGCTCCTGGTGAATCAGGTAAACCGGGGTTTACAGGATGTAGATCAGAGTATTACCCAATTCCCCCAGGTATTCAGTGCCCTCACCAGGGCTACGGAAAATTTTGTCCAACAGGCAACCCAGTTACAGAATCCAGAGGGAGTGGCAGCGCTCGAGCAGGCCTATCGGACCCTGGAAGAAGCCCTGGCGACGTATGCTAATCTCAGGGTACGCCTGGCTTCGGTAGGGGTATTGTTTGAAAATCTTTTTACCCTCTTGCAAAAAGGGGATTCCACGTTGGGGGACAATTCTTTCTTACCCTTTGCCTTTCGTTTTATTATGGGACGAAAAACTGAGGTTGGCCTGGAAGGAATGGTGGGAGCCCTCGATACCTGTTGGTCCACCGAGCTTAATCGGTCCGAGGGGGCTTTGCTGGGTGCCCTGGAACGAATCTTTGAGGGGGGGCGGGAAGCGGAACGACAACAGGCTTTCGCCAGGGCAGGGAACCTGTATGGGGCCATGAATACCCTTGCCTCTATGGGAATGAATCTTCTTTCCTGGTGGTCCCCCCTTGCGGCCTTTGATGTGCAATACCGAAGTCATGGGTATGGCAAATCTATTGTGCTCGGTAAGACTCCCCGGTTTTTAGAATATCAACTCTATGGGTATGGAGCGGCGGTATTGGGTAAGCTTCAGGAATATCGGTCTCAGAGTACTACCCTGTATACCGAGGGGCAGGGACTCTTTCTTTCCGGGCAAGAATCTCAGCCGGGAACAAGTCCATCTCCTGCTTCGAAAGAGGGGGGCAGCCCTGTCGATGGACGGCTTCTACAGCGACTTGTTTCTTTGCGGAACGCAGTGCACACTACCTATGGGGAGATACAGGCAATGCAGGAAGGCTTTCCCCGTTCTGTGCGGGCGGTATTCCCTCCGGCCAGCCCCTTTTCTACCACCGAGCGGAGCCAGGTTCTGATTGAATACGTGGGAGAACAACTTAACCGTGCCCTGCAAGATGTGTTCCAGCAGGAACTGGAGCTTGCGGGGTATCGGTATCAGGGAGAAAACATCCTTTTGGGTAAAACCTTCCAGGATAGGAGCGATCGCTTTACGGAGGCCCAGGCTCTGATAGAAGGAAAGAGCCAGCGCTTACCCAGCGGGGGAGAGTATCGTGCTAAATATCCTGCCGAAGCGCTTCCCCTTTTAACGGAACTCCAAACAGGACTCGAAAAAGACCTGACCCAAGCACAGAGGGTGGTAAACCTCTATAGCCAGGAAGGCCCCTCTTTTCTAGCAAGTCCTCTCCTGCAGGGAGAGCAAAGACAGAGCGCCACCTTGGCCCAGCAGTTTCAGAGCCTCCTTAACCAGGTGCGGCAGGCTATTGCAAAGGCCCGGGAACAGGTGCAACTTGCCGAAAGTCTCAAGCTCGAAGGGGACCGGCGATTCAGGGAGGCCCAGACGGCCCTTACCCAGCAGAATTTTGAGCTTGCCCGTACTCGACTTCAGCAGGCCAGCGAACGGTACGATGCATCCCTGGCCCTGCAGGAATCGCCCGCTCTTCGCACTGAGCGGGATAACCGATTGCTGAGCCTCTCCCAAGAAATATCGAAGCGAGAAAACGAATTGGTGGTCCGGGATGTACGACGGCTTATCACCACCGGAAAAAATGAATACTTTGCGGGCAACTTTGAACGGGCCGAGAATACCCTGCTTCAGGCCCAGAGCCGCTGGAGAACCACCAATGTGGAGGACGAGCCGGAAGTACAATTCTGGCTTACCCTGGTGCGGGGCGCCCTTTCCCTCAAAACGGGTAGAACCATTCCCCCCACGGCCCCCCTGTACCCTGAAATGAGCCAGCTTCTGAGTATCGCTAAGAATGCCTTTGAAGAGGGAAAGACCTTGCTGAGGCAGGGAAAAAGGAATGAGGCCCAGGAGAAATTCAACCTGGCAAAACAAAAAATCCAGGAGGTACGGCTTCTTTTTCCGTTGAATCAGGAGGCGAGCCTGCTGGACTTGCAGATTGATCAGATCCTGGATCCCCAGGCCTTTGCGGCAAATTTCCGGCAGCGCCTTGCCATGGCTCAGGCAAAGCTCACGAGTGCACCCCAGGAAGCCTATTCAGAGTTACAGGATTTGTATACTATTGATCCCCAGTATCCAGGTCTCAAAACTATTATTGAACGGGTGGAAATTCAACTAGGCATCAGACTTCCGCCGCCGGATCCAGCGAGCCTTGCCCGAGCCCGGGAACTTATCCAGGCGGCCCGTCGTATCATTGACAGTAACTTACGCAGTCAGTTCCCTGTGGCCCTGGAACAATTGAACGAGGCGTTAAAGCTGAATCCCAATAGCGAAGAAGCGATTACCCTTAAGGATCGCATCCAGGCAGAGGTGGGGGGGCAGGCGGTGGTGGTGTTGTCCAGTGCGGCGGAACGGGAATATCAGCGGGCAGTCCAGGAATTGCAAAATGGGAACACCATTGTGGCCCTTTCTATAGTCCAGCAACTCCTGCAGGATCCTAAAAACAGAAATGTACCTAAATTGCGAGAATTAGAGCGGAGGATCCAGGCCCGGCTATGAAACTGTCTTTATGTGGCTACCCCAATAGATATCAGGACTCTGGGAAAATACGCCTCTTTTTGAAAGGGTTTCCCATTTTCTCCCGGCAGAGGACAGGGATGCGCAGCCTGGTCTTCCTCCTTCTCTGGGGGCTCGCTCCTCTCTTTAGCCAGGAGTGGTATTGGGAGAGCCCCCAACCTTTTTCCCTCCCTGGTGGGAAATTCCCCCAGATAGCCAGTTCTGGTGAACTGGGGGTTCTGCTCTGGCAGGAAGCAGAGCAAAAACGGTCGGGAGAAAGTACGGAGTATCAGATTTACCTTTCTGTGGCAGTGAAGGAAGGAAAGAATCCTTGGGTTGTCCGTTCTCGCGTGGCGGGTCCTTATGTGTTTCGGGGAACCGAACCGGCGATTGCCAGTGTCACGGTGGATTCAAAAAAACATATCTGGCTTGCGGTAGTGGAGAGTGGCTCTTCGGTGGTACTCCTCCGTTCCGACGACAGGGGAGCAAGTTTTACGGAACATCGATTTAACGGAGATACCAATACTTCCCTGGCGCCCCGTTTATTCGTGCGAAGTGATGGGGGCTACCTTCTTTTTGTAAGTCGCGGTCAGGATGATAGTCTCTCCCTTTTTTATTCCCGCTCTGATGATGGCCTTTCCTGGACGTCCTTTGAGCCCTTTGTCACAGAAAGTGGCTTCCGTCTTAATTTCTTGCCCGCCCATGGAGCCCAGGGGGGGCGGGACTACGTGGTGTTTCAATCCTTACAAGGTATAGAACGGCCGACCTTTCAGCTCTTCTTAAAGACCAGTACCGATGGAGGAAAAAGTTGGTCCCCCCCGATCCAACTGACTACCTTCCCCGACCCCTATACTCGTACCAGAAACGAGGCTGCTTTCTTTGATAATCAGCGGCCCTTCCTTCTTAATACCGGAAAGGGGCTGTTTCTTACCTGGGAACGACGCAGTCTTGCCGCTTCTCCCCAGGTATATGGGATGTTGCTGAACTATGATGGAACTATTGTTGGCGAGGTTCAGCGCATAAGTCCCCCCGGGGCCTACGCAAATAATCCCGTGGCCGTGCTGGTCCAGGGAGAACCGGCGGTATTTTGGTTTGATAATCGACGGGGCCAAAATAGAATCTACATGGCCCTGAAGAAAGGCCTTGAGTGGGAAGAATCGGAGCTTTCAGGGGCTTCCTTTGAGGCATCCTTTGCGCGCCCCTTCTTTGCTGGGGGGGAACTTCAAGTGTTTTTTCAGGCCTCCCAACGGGGAAGCGACCGGATCTATCTCCTTGCCCCTGATACGACCGCTCCAAAACCATTCCTCCGGCCTCAAAATTTCGAGTCCGGGAAGGCCGTTCGTTCCGATGTGGCCCGGATTTCCTGGTTAGTGCCGGAAGATCCGTCGGGAATCCTGGGCTTCTCCTACCTGTGGGGTCGGGATCCCACGGCCCTTCCGCCGGAAACGCTCATGCTCTATAGTCCTACTAGCTCCCTTTCACTCCCTGCGACCGACGATGGGCCCTGGTATTTTTCGATCCGGGCCCGGGACTTTGCGGGAAACTGGTCCGAGGCGGCCCGCCTGAGCTTCATTCGGGACACCACGCCTCCCGTACCCCCGGTCCTTATCCCGCCGGACCTCGATGCGGAGGGCTATCTACTTTCTAACAGCGGGACCCTTTCCTGGAATGCCCCCCCCGATGAGGATGTGGCGGGTTTCCTGTACTCCCTGGAGTACCTGGATGATACTCGGCCGTACGCAAACTATGCTCCCCAGGCTTTTGCCGAGGCCCTTGAACGTCGAACCTTTGCTTCCCCCCTGCCCCGGCGGGATGTGGGAAACCAAAGGATCATTTCCCTTTCCAATATTGATAACGGAGTCTGGCGGCTTGCGGTGGCCGCCTACGACCGGGTGGGTAATGTGGGTGTACCGGCGATCCTCTATTTTCGTACCAATAAGTTTATTCCCTACACGGCGGTGAGTTCCGTAGATGCCCGGCAAAATGAGGAAGGAAAACTTCAGATTCGTATTCTGGGGCGCGGCTTTTTGGATGAAGGCCCCATCGAACGGATTGTGCTGGACCAGGACGGGAATCCCCCCTATGACCGGGAGTTTCTTTTTAAGGAAGGGGCCTATCGGATCGTATCGAACCGGGAAATTCGGGATATTCGTACCGAGGACCTCCCTGCCGGGGTTTATCGACTCTTGCTCTACCATCCCCGACGGGGATGGTACCGCACGGGACCCCTCGTGAACGTCACCGAAATGGGAACGATTAAGTTCGGGGACTACCGGAATCCCTGGAAAGCCCCCTGGCGTCTTGTTGATTCGGGGACCCGGTATATCGTCGATGTTCCCTTCCTCGTCCTGATACTTTCGATGCTCTCTTCTCTTCTTATGGGTTTTGTGGCCCTGCGGGGTGTGGGAGGATCCCTTTTAGAAACCTTCCATCTTCGAAAGATCGTTATGGCCCTTATGACAGGAGTGCCTATGCCATCACAAGAAAAAATGCAACGGCTCCGCCAGATCCGGCGGCGGGGAATCAGCCTCAGGATCAAATTGGCCGCCTTCACGGCCCTTCTGGTGATCACGGTGGTGTTACTTATCGCTCTCCCTCTTTCCTACATGATGACCAGAACCCAGGAAGCGACCCTCTTGGCGGGCCTACGGGATCGATCCCGGGTTTTGCTCGAAAGTCTGGCCTCCGGAGCCCGGGCGTATCTTCCTTCCCAGAATGTACTTGAGCTCGGCTTCTTGCCAGCCCAGGTTTCGGCCGTACCGGAGGCTCGCTATGCCACCATCACCGGCTATGGCAGGGACGGGAATACCTCCCTGGTGGATCATGTGTGGGCTACCAATGATCCGGATATCCTTACAAAGATCGATACGCCCGAACTTGATGTGGGCCGTTCTGTGGTATCGGACCCCTTAAGCGCCCGGGTGCCCGATATAGCGAAAAAACTGGATGAAGCCGCCCGCGTTCAGGTAGGAGAACTTTCTGCCACCATTGGGGCCCTTACCAGAGAAGCCCTTTCCCTCGCTTTGAAAACGGACGCAGAAAGTGTACGACGCCGGGATGACCTGCAGCGAACCATCCGGGATCTGGAAGCTCGCCTGAACGAACGGTTGAATGCCCTTTCGGCGGAAATCGGCTCTGAGCCAGCCTTCCCCCAGGATCGCCTCCCGCCGGCGCTTAACCCCGATGAAAGCCACCGATACATCTTCTTTAAACCGGTCATGTATCGGCAGGGTACAGAAGATATCTATTTCCGCGGCTTGGTTCGTCTTGAAGTTTCTATCGACTCTATCATCAAAGAGGTGGAACGGGGTCGTCAGAGCTTGGTACGGGTGACCGCCCTTATTGCCCTCCTGGCGATTGGTATTGGCATCATGGGGGCCCTTATCCTTTCATCCCTTATCATTCGACCAATTCAGAAACTAGTCCGTCATGTGGAGATGATTCGGGATACGGAAGACAAGGCCCTGCTGGAAGGCAAGGACATCCAGGTAAAGACCCGGGACGAAATCGCCATTCTGGGGGACACCATTAATGACATGACCCATGGGCTGGTGAAGGCGGCCCTTGCGGCAAAGGACCTTACCATCGGTAAGGAGATCCAGAAAAAGTTCATTCCCCTGGAAACGGATGCCATGGGCAATAAACTTACCACGGGTCACAAGGAAACCCGCTATGCCGAATATTTTGGGTACTATGAGGGTGCTAAGGGGGTCTCGGGGGACTATTTTGATATTGTTGATCTGGACGGGCGCTACTTTGCGATTATGAAATGTGATGTGGCAGGGAAGGGGGTCCCTGCGGCCCTTATCATGATCCAGGTAGCCACCCTGTTCATCAGCTATTTTAAGAATTGGAAACCCACCGCGGAGGGCATGCGGATCGAACGGCTGGTGTATGAAATTAATGACTTTATTGAAAATCTTCGATTCCGGGGCCGTTTTGCGGCCTTTACCCTCTGTCTCTTTGATAGCCAGACGGGGATCGCCCGGTTCTGTAATGCCGGAGATAACCAGATCCACTGGTACGATGCCCGGGAACGACAGTTTAAAACCCGTAGTCTCCCAGAAACTCCCGCCGCGGGGGTGCTGCCGAGCGAACTTATAAACATGAAGGGGGGCTACCAGGTACAAACCGTGACCTTTAATCCGGGGGATATCCTCCTTCTCTATACGGACGGGATCGAAGAGGCAAAACGAAAATTCCGCAACGAGGCTTACGAAGAAATCCTCTGTACCGATGGAGAAAAGGATAGCCCCCACGAAAACCATGTGGTGGGCCAGGGAGATGAAGAATTAGGTCCCGACCGGATTAAGGGTATCATCGAGGGGGTGATGGAGGCTTCCCGTTTTACCCTGCTTAAACACCATAGCCCCGCCCAGGAGCGGAAATTCGATTTTGACTTTTCCCGGTGTAAGGGTTCGGTGGAGGAACTCGTCATGGCCCTTGTTTCGGTGGAAAAGGTCTTCCGTATGTATCGACCACCCACGGTGACCGATGAAGATAAAGTCCTGGTGGATAAAAAGGTGGACGCCTTTTTGAAAGACCATTTTGTCCAGTATCGGACCTACTGCGGAAACACTAAAGAAAACCTGGACCAAAAGGAATATCTGTACTACACTCAGGTGCGGGAAGATGAGCAATACGATGATCTTACCATCCTGGCGATCCAGCGAAAATAATAGCTCAGGATGAAGGGGGAGGTATCTCTTATGGGGTTTAAAGAAAAATTGCAGTCCTTTTTTCAGGAAAGTTCTAAGACTACCCATGCTATCCTAGCAAAGGCGGGGGAAAAGGCTCAAGACCTGGGAGAGAAGGGGGTGCTCAAATTGGATATCGCCCAATTACAGGGAAAAATGAAAGGCCTTTTCCAGCAACTGGGCGAAGAAGTGTATCGAGCCTTTAGGGAACAGGGCAGTGATATAGTGGGAAAGGATGATGAAGGAATCGCACGTCTTGTAGAAGACATTGCCCGCTGTAAAGCAGAAATCCAGCAGAAGGAAGAAGAGCTTGCCCGAAGGAGTGGCCGGTGACCTCCCTGCTTACAATCATTGAATTCATCCAACGAGGAGGACCGGTTAATTGGGTAATTGTTGGGCTATACCTGCTTGTCCTGTACGGGATTTGTGAACGAACGGTGTATTTTTTACATCACCCCTCTAAAGAAGGGAAAAAAGATGACCCTTTCCAGCGCTTTTTGGGAAAAAAGCTCCCTCCTTCGGTATGGCCCGCGTCTTTTCGCCGGTCTCCTGCCGGTGAAGTGGCGGCTACTGTTTGGGCTCACCAGGATGCCCCGGCGCCGATCTTGCTTGAACGGATCGATCGGGAAGTGGTACGGCTTCGGAATGAAATGGAACGATGGCTTGATGTGTTCTCCTTTGTGGTGACCGTGGCGCCCCTTTTGGGGCTTTTGGGAACCGTTACCGGTCTTATGCGGGCCTTTCATGTCATAGAAATGCAGGGAGGAATGGTAGATGTAGCCCAGCTTTCTTCAGGAATTTGGGAAGCCATGATTACCACCGCTACCGGTCTCGGAACGGCTATTCTTGCCGCGATTGCCGCTCGGTTTTTTGAAGTTCAGGTTGATAAACGACTTCGCCATATGGCCCTTGTTATCTCCTACATGTTAGAGTTTTTGCGTCCCGATTGTCTTGGAAAGAGCCTTTCGTCCTTTGGGGAAGCTTTGTCTGAATCGGTCTTTTCTGCGGGTTCCTTTGGGTATACTACCCAAGCATCCTCTGGATCTCATCTTACTGAAGTATCAGAAAAGGGAGTAAATAATAATGGTATCCTTTCGTAGACGTCGCCGACATCAGCTTGCTATCAATATAACCTCCCTTATTGATGTGATATTTATGCTCCTTATTTTTTTTATGCTCGCAAGTCGTTTTGATACTCCGGTGATATCGATCCAGTTACCTACTGCTTCTTCCGGTTCTTCAAGTACCCCCAAGAAAATCGAGCTTATTCTTGATAAAGAAGGCTTTGTATATTTTGATGGGCGCCAATCCCCCTTGGATGGTTTCGAAAAGATCTTTGTTTCATGGGCTTTGCAGCATCCAGAAATAACTGTTGCGCTTAGCTGTGATAAAGAGGTGTCATACCAAAAGGTAATAACCCTTCTTGATATTCTACAGAAAAACGGTTTTTCTCGGGTGGTGCTTCGTCATCGTTATGAACCATGAACGATTTTTCTCTTTTATTCTATTTGGGGTTGTTCTTATCCTCCATTTTTTTTTCTTTTCTGTTTTAATAGGAATCCAAAAATTTTTATTGCCTTCTCCTCTTGCGAGTTCTTCATCGTTGCATATGGTACTAACGCTCGAGGGAGCGGCCAATGATTGTCGTGGATCGGTTCATTCTCATTTCTCAAAAAACACCTTGGATTCTAATCGGTCTCCAGCACCGCCAGTAGCTAACCAAACAACTATCTTTAAACCTGTACCGGAGACTTCTCCTTCTCTTTCTCTAGAAGGAAAAGAAATTCCTTTAGCCGAACATTCTTCCATTATTTCTGATGTTAGCGCTGATCAGCGAGAGGTTTCTTCTTCTTTTCTTAATGCAGAAAGCCTCGTGGAAGGGGAAACCCAATCCAATTTGTCAGCAGGAAATGGGTATACCGAAGAAAGGGGGTCCGATGTTTCTGGAGGGCCTTCTTCATTCACGGGCACATCCCTCTCTCAGTTCATTCTTCGCCAACTCGAAGCTCGAAAGGTATATCCTCTCAGGGCCCGCCAACGAGGGCTTGAGGGCAGAATCCTGTTACGCTTTACGGTACTTCCCACAGGAAACATCAGGGACCTGACGATTGAGGCTCCCGAGGTAGACCCAATTCTTATTCATGCAGCCCGCCGACTTGTGGAACAGTCAGTGCCTTTTACGCTTCCTTCTGCGATAAGGGAACCAGTTCCCGTTGGGTTTGCTATTGAATATCGACTTACCGAGTAGCTGTAGAAGGGATAAAAAGGGGACTGGAACAAGGGGGCTTAGGATATTGAAATCCAGCCGAGGGATTGTTCCTTTAATGAAAATCAATGTTTAAAGATCTTTGATTTAAATATAGAAAAGACCCCCTATTGGCGTAAACTATCTTGACTCAGATTAATAATGTTTTCTCTGTCCTAGCGCTTCATGCAGAATTATTCCACAGAGCGCAGTGACACTACACTACCTCAGAATCTGCTGAAAAACAGCCAACCCAAAGCCCTCAGTCGAGTCCCTATTGGCCTGCAATTGATCTTGAAATGGAAAGCACTACCTTTTTTCGGGTAAGTTATACGGATTCAGGTTTCACCCTTATTACTAATTTTCATCTTGATACTGCCGATGTCGGGTCCCCTATAAAAGGAACCCCGCCCAGATAGACTAGAAATATATCGCTGGAAAATCTCTGTCTTTTTATCGAATTCATAGGACAGCCGATTTCCCCTTCTTAAAATCGTATTCATTCTTAATTGACAATGCTTCTTTTTCTTTATACAGTAGGTTTGCACACCGATAGGGATAGCGGAATGTGGTGAAAATCCACAGCGGTCCCGCCACCGTAATCGGGGATGAAAGCTGCACCGGGGAATTAACTTATTGCGTATTTTTGTATTTTTTTAATGTTGCCCTGGGTGTCATTGTGGAACTGGGTCGGTCTGGGGTGTTGTACCTGCCAAAACTAAACACCCCCTGGCTAGGGACAGTCCATGAGAAGACGCAGTGAGTAAATGGATCCGAAAGCCGGGAGACGGTCCCTATCAGGATGCCGAGACCCTCGAGGAAGGGGAGCGGTAGAAAGGAATGTGGCTTGGCTCTTTTTTAAGGAAATTACAAAAGCTTCCTTTTGTTTTTCGCTCTTCTCATAAAAGCGTCTGTATGGCGTGGCGAGGGTCCGGGTATTTTTTGTCCCGAGGAGGACCCTATGCGTTTTCTTTTTCCGTGGTTTAAGAAAGGCCTTGGGGGGGGCTCTATCGTTCGTAGCTTTTTGCCATGGTTTTTGTTTCTGGGGGGAGTCTTTCCTTTCTTTCTGGTTGGACAGGAATCATCTCCCTCCCTTTTAGTTACCGCCCGTAGATCTATTGAATCTATCGACACGATACCTGGTCATGTCTATGTAATAGGGACAGATGAGATTGCCGCTTCTGGAGCCACAAATATCGTGGATGTGCTTAAATCGATCCCTGTCCTTACTGTTTCAGGTGCCCTTTCGGGACCCGGTTCTGAATCAATTTCATTACGGGGTTTTGGAGAAAATTCCTTTGGTCGGGTTTTAGTGCTTGTAGATGGCCGGCGGTTAAATAATCCAGATATGCAAAACATCAACTGGAATAGTATCTCCCTTGCCGATGTGGAACGAATCGAGGTCCTGGAGGGAGCAGCCTCTGTAGAATACGGGAATAATGCAGTTGCCGGAGTTATTAACATTGTTACCAAAAAAGATATCACTAAACAAAATACCCGGCTGGTTACCTCTTTTGGGAGTTTCTTTGAAAATAGGGTTCAAATATCTCACCAACAGAACACAGAAAAGGGAGCTTTTTCGCTTGCCGCTGAACACACAGGAAAAGAAGGATATCGAGATCGACAACAAAGCCAGGTTACTAATATAACTCTCCAGGGAACATTGTATCCTGGAGAACAGTTCCGTATTTCTTTTCAGGGAGCCCTTTCGGATCTTCAATATCAATTGCCGGGGGGGCTTACTAAAACCCAATTCCAGGCAGATCCTACCCAGGCTGTTAATTGGGCTGATGAAGGTAAGGAGCAGCATCTTACCGGTTCCCTCGATTTGGAATGGACCCCCTCTGAGCAGCTTTCTGTAGAAGTGCCACTCTCCTATCATTCCCGCTGGATTTTTGCGGATATGGCTTCCTGGTCTACCTATATTAGTCGTTTTGTTCAAACAGGAGAACTACGCCCGAAGGCTACGGCTCAGTTACAAATAGGTCTTATCCCGATTCGTATTGTGGGAGGAGCTGATGTGTATGGGGCTTTTCTTTCTATCGATCAATATACTGACAAGAAAAGAACAAATCTCTCTAACGCCTATGATGTTTCGATGGTGAGCGCGGGGCCATATCTTTCTCTTCGACTAGAATTGCTTAAAAATCTCTTTCTTTCTACAGGTCTGCGGTATGATACCGCCATCATTGGCGCAAAAAGTGAAGATGGTTCGGTAAATGATCAGATACTTCATAGTGCCTTTGTGTATAATGGATCCCTGGTATATCGACCGATACAAAATCTTAAAGTGTACACCACATATGGTACCCTTTTCCGCTATCCTTTTACGGATGAACAAGCGGAGATTTACACCGGTGGTGGGAGTTTTAATAAGGACTTGCGTCCTGAAAAAGGTTTTACTGCTGAAACAGGAGTAGGCTTCGATCTAGGAAAGTGGCTTTCTGTGGAAGGAAATCTCTATTACATGGAGATTCAAGACGAAATAGCGTATAACATGAGTACTTTTCACAATGAAAATATGGATCGAACTCGTCGATGGGGAGGTACGGTTTCGCTTTCGAGTCGGCTTTCACAAAACCTTCAAATTGAGGGAGGCTATGCTTTTGTTGATGCCCGCTTTATGGAAGGTTCCTATAAGGACAAGCAGGTTCCTCTTGTTAGTCCCCATAAAGTGAATGGATCCGTTTATTTGTATTTGCCTTATGGGATCACAGTGGTTCCTTCTGTGGAATATCGAAGTGCGGCATTCCAAGGAGGAGACCTGGCGAATACTAAGGATCCTATAGAAGCTTATACCGTTTATAGTGCTCGCCTTAGCTGGGTGCTTGAACGAGAAGGATCTTCTTTGACTTTTAATGGAAAAATCAGTAATATTCTAGATACGAAGTATGCATCCCTGGTGTATTGGGACGCCTATTATCCAGCAGATGGGCGCTCCGTGAGCGTGTGGCTCGAATATAAATTTTAAAAAATCTTTTCAAAAACCCTTGACAGGG